>CALBTQ010000532.1 GCA_937967875.1 uncultured Pseudomonadota bacterium | reverse complement strand
AGATCGTATTCGGTGACTGGAGTTCAGACGTGTGCTCTTCCGATCTCTTTGACACTGACCACGTCACCGATCGCGCCCAGATTGGGCACATCCGCATTCAAGATCACCTTCATCATGATGTTGCCTCCGCTAAACTTTGAACAGGCGCCGGGCGCCTATTGGTTTTCCTCATCGTTCGGCCGCCGCCGGGGAAGCAGCGCGCGACCGCGAAAATCGGTCCAGAACTCCATCAGGCCCAGGGCGGCCACCATCGGCACGAGCCCCTGGGACAGGATGATGAAGTAGGTCAAGCCGCGCAGAAAACGCGGCAACCGCCATCGTTTCAGAAAGAACGACATCACCGCCAGACCCTGAATCAGGTAGGGCACCAGGCCGATGATCAGCAGGTTCAACGAAACGTAAAAGATCGTCATTACGCCGCCGGTGTCCTTCTTGAGCAGGTTGAGAATCAGGTAGGGCAGCAAGCCCAGGCCCGGTCCCAACACGGCCAGAATCGCCGCGTCCGGCGCGCGCCAGCGGTTGAGTTCGAGACCGAACAGCACCGGCAGCGCGTTGCGCACCAGCAGGAAATTGACCAGCACGAGCGCCGACGCGGCGAACACCGCCAACGACGGGGCCAGCCGGAACATGCCCCAGACCCACATCGCCTTGGCCGCCTCCAGTTGCTGCACCCGGTCCAGTTGGGCGCTGCCCACGCTTTCGGTGAGCATCCGGGTGTAGACGTCGAAGGACAAGCGAATCTGATCGAGCACCATGTACGCCGTTTCCAGCGGAGAAATTCCGGCGACGAACTGCGCCAGGAAGAAGATCCCCACTGTGCCCAGCAGAAAAAGCGACGCCAGGCCGGCGAACAGGGTTTCCAGCCGAATCGGCCGGCGGCCGTAATGCCAAAGAGCCAGACCGACGCCGCCCATGCTCGCCGCGATCACCGCCGCACCCGTCGGACCGGCGGTGAAACCGGCCAGCGCCACCAGCGGCGCGATCATCAACAGACCGCCTCGCGGCCCATGGCGCACGGTGAAGATCGCCACTGCGGCGGGCAACACCAACAAGGCGGCCGTGATCAGATTGGCCGCCAGCGCCAGGGCGAACGAGCCGCTCATCGCGTCAAACGGTCGACGCCGCGTAGGGCATCAGCGCGATGTGGCGGCTGCGCTTGATGGCCAGGGTCAACTGCCGCTGATGCTTGGCGCACAGACCGCTGATCCGCCGCGGAATGATCTTGCCGCGTTCGGTGGTGTAGTGCGAAAGCATCTTGGCGTCTTTGTAATCGATCATCTGCGTGGCATCGGCGCAGAAGCGGCAAACCCGCCGGCGACCGAAATTTTTCTTGCCTTTGTTCATCGTAATCCTCCATCCGATCCGTCGGACCGGCTGTATTCATTAGAAGGGGATGTCGTCGTCCTCGATCGGCGGCGGTCCGTCGTTGTATGAGCCGCCTCCGCCCGCTCCTCCGCCGGCGCGGCCGGCGCCGCCGCCACTGCCGCCGGCGTTATCGCCGCGGCCGCCGAGGAACTGCACGGTATTGGCTACGACCTCGACCTTGGACCGCTTGCGTCCTTCCTGATCGTCCCAGCGTCGCTGCACCAGCTCGCCTTCGACCAGAACCGGACGCCCCTTGGCCAGGTACTCGGCCGAGTTTTCGGCGATCTTGCCGAAGACGACGATGTCGAAGAAGCTTGCTTCCTCTTCCCACCGATCGCCTTTTTTCACCCGCCGGTTGACCGCCAGGCTCAGACTGCAAACCGCCGTGCCGCCCCCGGTGTAGCGCAATTCCGGATCGCGGGTCAGGTTGCCCATCAATATCACGCGATTGTAATTCGCCACCGTTCTTCTCCTTTGTCTTATCCGACGTTCATCCGCTTAGTCGTCGTCTCCTTCATCGTCGCCCGCTTCGTCGTCGCCGTCGAAGTCGTCGTCGTCGCGATCCTTGCCGCGATCGTCTTCCTCTTCTTCCTCGTCGTCATCGGCGTCGGCGGACGTGCCGGCCTCGGCCGCTTCCAGATCGGCGCGCGCCTTGTCGGCCTGCCATTTTTCCCGCGTGGCCTTTTCCTCTTCGAGATCGATCTTGTCGGTCAGCTTGACCGTCAGGTAGCGCAGCACTTCCTGATTGAGTTTCAGGTTGCGCTCGATCTCGCGGATGTGGCTGGGCTCGCCCAGGAAATGGGTGAGAATAAAGATGCCCTTCTGGTATTTCTTCACCTCGAAGGCCAGCTTCTTTTTGCCCCAGACGTCCTCGTTGACCAACATGCCGCCTTCGGATTCGATGACGGAGTTGATCTTGTCGCGCGCGGCCGCCGTCTTTTCCGGGGCGCTGTCGTGTTTCAAAATGTAGAGAAGTTCGTACTTACGCACTTGGCGTCCTCCTTTCGGGTTACGCCCCCGACCGACCATGGGCGCGGGAGCAAGGAGTTAACCCAAAGATAAAAATGTTGTACTCCCCAATGGGGAACGCATTACATACACAATACAAAGCCGTTTGGCAAGAGGGGTCATTCATACCGCGATCGTCGGCAAAGAACAAGGGCCGGGGATAATCCCCGGACCTATGATTTGTCGTCATTGTGCAGGGCTTCGGCCGGCGGCGACGCGCGCATGTCCGTCATGCCCGCGCAGGCAGATCGGAAGAGGACACGTCTGAACTCCAGTCACAGAATACGATATTGTATGACGTCTTCCG
>CALBTQ010000531.1 GCA_937967875.1 uncultured Pseudomonadota bacterium | reverse complement strand
TCGTATTCGGTGACTGGAGTTCAGACGTGTGCTCTTCCGATCTAGACGCGATGAAAATACGACCGATGCTCTTGTTGCTGCTTTTGTTGCTGCCGTCCGTGGTCGCGGCGGCCGAGCCGTTCGCCACCAAGCACACGATCACCCTGGGCCTGGGCTGGCACAGTTTTTATCCGGAAGACGACGAACACGAGGGCGTCAAACCCAACCAGGACGGCGAGCCGACCGACGCGGAATTCGCCTACATGGTCGACGAGGGCTACGACATCGGCGACTTCAACGGCGCGGCGATGGACCTGGGATACCGGTACCGCTTCATCAATTGGTTCAGCCTGGGCGCGAATTTCGGCTTCTACGGCAAAACGGGGCAGTACGAATTCACCGTCGAGCAAATCGACACGGAAACCGAAGTGCAGGTGATGATCTATCACCTCGACCTGCTGCCGCGCTTCCACTGGCAAACGCGGTGGATCGACCTGTTCGGCGGGCCGCTGATCGGCATCTACACCGGGCACGTCGTGTGGGACGTCACCGCGCGCTTTCAGGAATACAAATACACCGAGACCGAGGAAAAGGACGATACGGCGATCGGCTGGGGCGCGGACCTCGGCCTGGAAGTGCGCATCAGCGAACACTGGGGCGTGGTGCTCGAAGATCGCCTGACCAGTGCGGTGCTGTTCACCGATCGCGATGATCCCGACGAGTGGCTCAACGCGGGCGGCAACCTGTTTCTCGTGCAGGCGGCGCTGCATTTCTAGGCAATATATTTTTTCTTGTCGCTGATTCTTCAACCGGCACACCTTTGGCTTCGCCAAAAGTGTGGCACACGACCATGTCATCCTGAACGAAGTGATGGATCTTTTGTTCATGGTCGTAGATTCTTCGTCGCGCTAAAGCGCTTCTCAGAATGACTTTATTCCGCGCGCATCAGCGCCGGCCAAGGCTCCATACAATGAAGATAAAACATAGGTGCAGGAATTATTCCTGCCCTGGTTTGATTGCGTGACGGCGGCGGACGCGCTACATTGATCCGATGTTATCCGATGAAAAAGCCGGTCGGTTCTTCTCCGCCGAAACCGCCTCGGGAAAACGGGGCCTGGCGCTTTGGGCGGCGCAGGCGCTTTTCTATCTGCTGCCGGCCGCGCCGGTGACCGTCTTCTACATTTTTTTCGTGGCCTACATTCAAGTTCCCCAACTGATGTTCGTCGGCTTTTTCCTGTTGCTGACCTTCGGCGCGGCGACCGTGCTGAGCGCCAAGGAAAATCGGTCGCGGCAGCGGTTGATTCTCAAATTGCTGCTGACCGCAATTTCCTGGATTCCACCGCTGGCGATGATGTCGTACTTCATGTATCCGTTCCGCCTCACGCTGGCGACGATTCCCCTGGTCGTGCTTGTCTTGCTGCTGTGCCGTCTGGAGCGACGGCCGGAGCGGCGCAACCTGCTCGAAGCGGGCGGCGTGGCGGCGGCGGTGGTTGTGTTCTATCTGTTCATCTCCACTTTCGACGTTCTGCTGTCGGCGGCGTTCGTGCTGACCGTTTTGCTGTTCGTCGCCCTCGCCTGGCGGCTCAAACGCGAGCGACATGAGCTGTTGCCGCGTTTGCTTTTCTGGCCGCTGGTCTTGTTCTTTCTGACCTTCATGTTCTTTCTGGCCGACGCCTATCTGGTTCGTCAGCCCGAACGGCGGGCGCTCATCGCCGCGCAGCCCGGCGTTGCGGCGGTGGACGTCGACGGCGATCTGACGGACGACATCAACTCCTTTTTCGTTCACCGAGATCATGTGTTTTTACTGCCGCATCATCAGCCGTTCATCTACCACCGGCATCCGACGGGCCGCCTGGAAAAGCTGCCGCTGGGCGGGCATCCGGGCAACGACATCGTGCTCGACCGTGAGCGGCAAAAGCTCTACTTCACGGTCGGTTTCGACATCTATCAGGTGCAGCTCGGCGACCAACCGACGATCGACGTGCTGCGCGCAGTGTCCGAGGAATTGACCATCAAGGCGTTGCATCACGCCAAGACGATCGCCGGTTTCCCCATCAACGCGCCGGACCGTTTGTTGATCGCGTTCGACACCGCGCCCGGTTACGCCACGCTGGATTTGACGCAACGGCAACTGCGCATGATTTCCACCTCGCGCCATCTGTTCCAATGCATCTGGCATCCGCGGGGCGACAAGATCGTCAGCATCGCCATGGGTCTGGAAAGCGAGCCCGAAAAACTGCTGCTGATCGATCAACAGGGGAAGATTCTGGCGCAGCGCGATCTGCCGACGATCTGGTACACGCCGGCGGCCACCGACGAATCCTTCGTGTTCATCGCCGATCAGTTCCACAATCGTCTGGAAAAAATTTCCGCCGATACGCTGGAAACCATGGCGTCGACCGTCACCGACGCCGTGCCGCGCGTGATCGCCTATCTGCCCGCCTATCGCTGCGTCGCCGTCGCCGGCTTTCTGAACGGCACGTTGACCTTCCACCGCGCCGACACCCTGGCGCCGCTCGCCGCGCTCGAAGTCGGACGCCGCGTGCGCACGCTCACGCCGTCGTGGGACGATGAGGAATTGTTCGTCGCCTCGGCCGCGGGACTGTTCCGCGTGCGCCTGCGCGACGTGCTGGGGAAGGCGAAGTAAAGCCGTCAGATCGGAAGAGCACACGTCTGAACTCCAGTCACCGAATACGAACTC
>CALBTQ010000530.1 GCA_937967875.1 uncultured Pseudomonadota bacterium | reverse complement strand
TCTTTTTTTGTGCTTGTCGTGTTGCTTTTTGTTTTTAATGATCCTGCCACCCCCGAGACCTACACTCTTTCCCTACACGACGCTCTTCCGATCTGGTCTCAGTGCGCGCCGGCTCAACCGCATTCGCCAACGAGGGTTGATGCGTTTTTATCTGCGTCCGAAAACGCTTTTCGGTCTATGGTCGTCGTTCAATTCCTGGTTGGGCATTAAATTTCTTTTCGGCCGGGCGGCAGAATATTTCGGCCTGCTGTGGCGAAATTCGGCAAAACAAAGACCGGTAAGGTAGGACGGTTTCACTCCCCATGATCGGGCGGACCGAACCGCTGAGCAATCGTGTGCGCGAGGCTGTCGGCAACCCGCCGACAACCTTCTGCGGTCAGGTGTCCCAAATCGAGATAGTACCGTTCGTCTGCCAACTCGTTTTCAAGCAGCAACAACACTCCCTTTGTCATTATATCGACCGGAAGCTCCAATTCCCGATAAGGCTCTTCCCCCGACACCAACAAACCGCCGTGCAAAGCGGCTAAGGGAACGACCGGGGCGGTCAACAATTGCCGGGAAAAATCGGGATGCTTCGTTTCGGCCAAACGCCGGGCGCCGTGGCGACGAATCAACAAGGCCGCAATCGCATCGCTCGCTTTCAGGTAACCGGCAAAAGCGGTCTGCGCCTCCCCTCGGTCCAACAATGAGTCGGCGGCATTCATTTCCCTCCTCAATCGCGGATTAAACGGAACGGAAAGGACCACCGGCAACGCATTTGCGTCCGCCGCCGCTCTGATGAAGGAGGCGACATTTTGCCAATAGGCGTCCGCCGCCACGCGCGGTTTTCCCCAAGCCTGCGTCACGTCAACGTGCCCTTCGCGGTAGAACGCCCACGTGAAGAAACCGCTGTGCCGCACCATCGGCCGTAAAAATTCATTGATCCAGCCCATCACACCGGTAACGGCCATCATCGCCGGGGAATCGGGCGCCAGATTGGCCCGGCGAAGATCGTTGAAGCCGTAAAGAAAAACGGCGACATCAGGTCGATAATCGTTCAACAACGATGAAGCGACACACCGGCCCTGGTAGGATGAATGCCCAGGTATACCTGCATTATAGACTTCGACCGTTTGTCCGGGAAGAAGCTGAGCAAGGGTCGCTTGAGTGCTTGCAGAAATCGTTTCGTTCGCTTCCAACGCATAGCCGAAGATGCGCGAATCGCCGAGTAATAAAATGCGTAACTCTCGATCGGAGCGAGGAACGATCTCACCGGCCCGGTGGCCGCGACTATTTAATGTCACGTGCGTGTCATAGATTTCACCGTGCCAATGCGGCTTGCCGGTCCATCCCAACCGCCAGGATGGGTGCGCCCAAAGTACATCGGCCACCGCAACGCCATATCGGTATGTCCCCACCTCAATGCCGCGTTGCTGCAATAATAACCGCGCTCCGATTTCAAGAAGACCGAAAAAAAGCACACAAAGAATGAGTGAGTAAAAACAATAGCGAAGTCTTCTTTGCAACGATTTTCTCACCGAATCCTCGATTGCACTCTGTGTTTATTCGGCATGATATTTAATCACCACATGTTGTGGGGGACTGAGCAGGCGAATAAATCCTTGCGGATCCCCCATAACCGGAACTTTCTCCAACTCGACTTTCGGTTCGGCAATCATCCCCGCAGCATAGTGATAGCGTAGAACGACCTCGCCATTATCCGGCGTCAGGTCGGCCAATTCCAGTTTGTTGACCGCGGCGGCGACCACCCGCCCGCTTCCTTTGGCGAAGTATCCGGAGTGCGTCGGCACGCGATAAAAGTGAAACGCTTCCGCTGAACCCTCGGGAACGAAACGATCGGGACGCGCATCTAAATAGGCGATGGCCAGACTCGAGTAAGCACACACCCAACCGATGTTGTAATTGGCGAGAAATGCATCGATCTGGTCGTCCGAGTAACTTTCAATCGCTCGATTGGCCAGATACCCTACCGAAAAATTGATTTTATTGGCGATCACCTGGTTGTCGCTGGATGGTCCGCCGATGAATTGCCGACTTGAATTATTATATACTGGCAGTATATATCGATACCCGAACAATCCGGCAGTAAAAACATCCTCGAAAAGAATACGAGCCGAATTGTCTGTATTGTCTTCCACCCATTTCATGACATCGGCTTGTTGCGTGGTCGGAGTTGCGGAAAACGGAACGACCTGCCGAATGACCGTCATGGGCAATCCGGCCAGAGAGGCGCCGACGCCGGCAAGAATCAATGTTGCCGTACCTGCGGCTCTGCCTGCCAGCGTGTAGACCAGCAGCGTGGCCAGCAGGGAACCCATAACCCCTCCCAGGGGTAGTGCCAGCCAGGAGCTTGCGGCAAGACCCGTGTAGAGAGCCAGCGAGGCTCCCAGCGCGGCGCCGCTGGCACTGCCGACCAGGCCGGGGCTGGCCAATGGATTGCGCAGCAGTCCCT
>CALBTQ010000529.1 GCA_937967875.1 uncultured Pseudomonadota bacterium | reverse complement strand
CACCGAGATCTACACTCTTTCCCTACACGACGCTCTTCCGATCTGGCGGCCGGCGTGTTGGCCGACCGCGAGATTCTCACCGGCGCCGGCTCGCGGGTGTGGGATCGGTTGCGCGCAGAGGGACCGCGAACGTCTTCGACCATCAACAACAAACTCAAAGTGTTGGCGATCGCGCCGTATTGCCCGTATCCGCCGACGCACGGCGGTGCGGTGCGGATGTGGGAGTTGCTCACGCGTCTGGCGGTGCGGCACGAGGTGCATCTGGCGGCGATGGTCGAGCGCGAGGCGGAGCTGGCGCACATCGACGAGTTGCGCAAACACTTCCCCCGCGTGCATTTGCATCTGCGCGGACCGGCCGATGCGGCGCCGCATTGGTGGCCGGCCAGCGTCGCCGAGTTTCGTTCGCAGGCCTTCGAGCGGGCCGTCGATCGGCTGTGCGGCGAAGAGGATTACGATCTGGTGCAGGCCGAGTATCCGATTCTCGCGCATGCGTTGCCCAACGGCGGACGCGCGAAAACCGTTTTAACTGAGATCGACGTTTTTCATGTGGCCTATCGCCGCGCAGCGCAGGCGGCGGAAACGTGGGGGCAAAAACTTTTGTCGACCTACGAGTGGCTGCGCATGTTCCGTTACGAGGCCGAAGCCGCCGATCGCGCCGACCTGCTGCTGGCGATGAGCGAGGTCGACGCCGCCGCCTGTCGTCGCCTGACGCAAACGCCGGTGGCGATCGTGCCCAACGGCGTCGATCCGGCGCGCATCGCTTTTCAGTCGCGTCCCCCCAAGGTGCACGAAGTGCTGTTCGTCGGCCATTTTCGCCACACGCCGAACGTCGACGGCATCGTCTGGTTCGCGCGCGAGGTCTGGCCGCGCATACGCGATGCACACTGGCCGGCGCGGTTGTTGATCGCCGGCGCGGCCCCACCGCCCCAGGTTCAGGCGCTGGCGCACGATCCGACCGTTCAGGTGCTCGGTTTCGTCGACGATCTGTCGCCGTTGTATCGTCGCGCGGCTTGTTTCATCACCCCGATCCGCCGCGGGTCGGGCACGCGGTTGAAGATCATCGAGGCGATGGCCGCCGGTGCGCCCGTGCTGTCTACCGCCATCGGCGCGGAGGGCTTGGCGGCACGGCACGATGAGCACCTACTGCTGGCCGACGATCCGCCGACGATGGCCGCGCAGTGTTTGCGCTTGCTGAGCGATCGTGCGCTGGGCGAGCGGCTGGCTATGAACGCGCGGCAATTGGTCGAGCGGGAATACAATTGGGATGCGATCGCCGACCGACTCGAAGCGGCGTGGCGGGAGGTGCTGCGATGATGTTCCTCTGGCGGCGTCCCGCTGCGGAAAATATGCGCACCGTGCTGATCGTGCAGACCTGCAACTCCGATCTGCTCGGGCATGTCGTGGCCGAGGCGCGTCGGCGATTTGTGCAGGCAAAAATTACCGTCCTGGTGCAAAAGGGCATGGAGCCGTACCTGCCGGCACTGGACTGCGACGAGCGGTTGATCAATCCCGCCGCCGGGCAGACGGCATTGGTGAAGCAATTGCGCGCGCGCCGTTTCGATGTGGTGTGCATCGTCGAGGCGGGCGAACGCGGTTTCCGGAAACTCAAGCTGTTGCCGTTTCTGTTGCGACCGCAAGGCGTATGGCTGTACGACCGTATCGCCCGACCGTGGCCGTTGAGCGTGCGGCAAGCGCTGCGCCTGTGGCTGCGACGTTTCGGTTCGGAACGTTCGCCGTTGACGATCCGTCGGCTGGCCGCTCCGTTGACCGCTTGGCGGTTGTGGAAATTTTATCGTCAGAGAATCTCAAAAGAACCATAATCGGCGCGACGGCGATTCCCCCTTGTCCGCAAAGGTGGTCCCTGTTAGAAATAGTCCACGATCTGCGTTCCATTGGGATAAGAAAGGAAAGGGCATGGCCCCCGAGGTTCCCGTTCCGACGCTCAATCAACAGCTTGGTTTTGCCGAGGATGCGAAACTACTGCTGATCAACGCCGACGACGCCGGGATGTGCCATGCCGCCAACCTGGGGACGATCCGCGCACTCGAAGCAGGCATGGTGAAAAGCACGACGGTCATGGCGCCGTGCCCCTGGATGCCGGAAATCGCCGCTTTCCTGCGCGCCCATCCGCAGTTTCATTGCGGAATTCACCTGACCGTAACCAGCGAGTGGGACGATTACCGGTGGGGTCCGGCGGCCGGACGCGAGCGCGTGCCGAGCCTGTTGGACGCCGAAGGGTATTTCTATCGTTCGGAGGCGGACTTCTTCGCGCAAGCGAAACACGCCGAGGTGGAGATCGAATTTCGCGCGCAGATCGAACGCATACTGACCCAGGGGCTCAAGCCCACGCACCTGGACAGCCACATGGGCGCGTACCATTGGGACGAGGATATCTTCCAAATCGCCAAACGGTTGGCCCGCGAATTCGACCTGACCATGCGCATCGGCTACAATCCTCGCCGGTTGATCATGCGCCAGGAAGGATGGGCGGTGGTCGATCGTTTGTGGTTCGACACCTACGACGTGCCTTTCGATCAGCGAAAAAGTTATTACGAGGGATTTCTCGAACAGTGTGAACCGGGAGTGACCGAGCTAGTCATCCATTGCGGCGTCGCCTCCGACGAACTGACGGCCATTTGCGGCGCGACCGCCGCGCATCGCGTGTTCGACATGGAGTTTTTCTCCAGCCCGGAAACCAAACAACTGTTGGCCGACCTGAACATCACCTGCATCGATTACCGGATGCTCCAGGAACTGACCAACCGACAACTGACGCAAGATGGTTGACCGCCTCGAGCATGGGGCGGTTTCGGCGGATAATTCGGCAAAGGGGGTTCCGATGCGCAAATCCATGATCTTCGTTTCCTTGGTTGTGTTGTTGACCATCGGCGTTTTCGCTAGCGTCAATTTCGCCCAGGATCCGCTTGCAGCGATCGACGCCGCATACGCCAAACGCAACGGTTCGGGACAGAACGCCCGCGCTTCACTGGCCCTGGCCGAACAGGCTTTTAACAACGGCGGCGGCTTCGAAGCGGCCTGGCGCGCGGCGCGGGCGTGCTTCTGGATTTGCGACCGTTCCGAAAACGCCAAGGTGGACGTCGAATTCGGCAAACGCGGCTGGGACTGGGGCAAGAAGGCCGCCGAACTTGCGCCCAATCGCGTCGAAGGTCATTACTACGGCTGCATCGCCAGCGGCGAATACGGCAAGGGCATCGGCATCGCCAAGGCGATCTTTAAGGGCATGGGCGGCGAATACGAAACCCAGTGCAACAAGGCGATCGCCATCAATCCCGGTTTCGATCGCGGCGGTCCGTTGCGGGCGATGGGTCGCTATTATCAGGTGTTGCCCAAGTTGGCGCGCAAGCTCGACAAGGCCCTGGACTATTTCCTGAAATCGGAGAAAATCGCGCCGTGCATGACACGCACGCGCTTTTACATGGTGGAGTTGTATAAGGAAACCGGCGAATTGGATAAGGCCAAAGCGGTCGGCCAGAAAGCGCTGACGGAAGCCGGTTGCGCCGAGCATGCCTGGGAGTGCTCCTATTACAAGGAGCAGGTGAAAAAGCTCCTGGCGGAGATTCCGGCGCAGTGATCGAATTCCGGCGACAGCGATAATGGTTTGGTATGGCGTGGCATCCATGATCATCAAATTCGGTAACAACACTACAGGACGGATCTAGCGATGAAGGCGATAGTCAAAGCGAAACCGGAAGTCGGCGGGCTCGAATTTCGCGAACTGCCCATTCCTCAACCGGGACCTCACGATGTTCTGATCAAAGTCAAATGCGCCGCGATCTGCGGCACGGACCTGCATATCTACAAATGGGACCCATGGTCGCAGGGACGTCTGAATCTCCCGCGGATTATCGGTCACGAATTCGCCGGCGAGATCGTGGAAATCGGTCGCGCCGTCGAACATTTCAAAATCGGCGATTACGTCAGCGGCGAAGGGCATCTGGTGTGCGGTTTCTGCCAGATGTGCCGTACGCACCAAAGCCATATTTGCGAAAACTGGGTGGGGCTCGGCTACGATGTCGACGGCGCGTTTGCCGAGTACATCGTGCTGCCCGAAGCCAACGTTTGGGTTAACGATCCGGACATGAAGCCGGAAATCGCCGCTTGCCAGGACCCGCTGGGCAACGCCGTGCATGCGGTGTTCGCGGCCGATTGCGTGGGCAAGAAGGTCGTCGTGTTCGGTTGCGGACCGGTCGGCATTCTGGCCGTCGCGGTGCTCAAGGCGATCGGCGCGGCGCAGATCATCGCCATCGAGTGGGATAACGAATACCGGCGCGATTTGGCGATCAAAGCCGGCGCGACGCACACCTTGATGTCCAAGAACATCGACGATGTACCGCAGGCGATTCGCGACATCACCGGCCACAAGGGCGCGGACGTGACCATCGAACTGGCCGGCACCAAGCGGGCGATTCAGGATGCGGTGAGCGGCGTAGATCGGAAGAGCACAAGTCTGAAATCCAGTCACCTAATACGAACTCGTATGCCGTCTTCTGCTTGAAAAAA
>CALBTQ010000528.1 GCA_937967875.1 uncultured Pseudomonadota bacterium | reverse complement strand
CGGCCCGGTTTTGGTCGCGGTGATCTCCGCGTTGCTGGCCACGATGGCCGGTTCGCGGACGTAAGCGGCGGGAGAAAGCTGGATCTGCGGATTGCGGTGCAGGTAATCGTACATGCGCCGCGTGCCCATGACGAACGAGGCGATGCAGGCGTCGGGGTGCAGTCCCTTGTTCTCGTTGGTCACCGCGCCCGATTCGATCAGGTCGATCAGGTTGTCGCTGAACATCTCGGTGTGGATGCCCAGGCCGCGTTTATCCAGCAGGTAGGGTAGAATCGCGTTGGGCGTTTTACCGATGCCGATCTGCAGCGTCGCGCCGTCTTCGATCAGGCGTGAGACGTGGTAGGCGATCTGCCGCGCGGTTTCGTCGGGCTCGGGGCTGTGCCACTCGATCAGTTCCTCTTCGTAAGGGATGAGCGCGTGAATCGTCTCGATGTCGATTTCGCTCTGACCGTGCACCCAGGGCATGTACGGATTGACCTGGGCGATCAGGTAATCGGCCTGGCGCGCGGCGGCCATCACCGCCTCGACCGAAATGCCCAGACTGCAGATGCCGCGTTCGTCGGGCGGAGAGATCTGCAGCAAGGCGATGTCGATTTTCACCTCGCCGCCGGAAAAAATGCGCGGGGCTTCGCTGAGGTAGATCGGCGTGTAATCGGCCAGTCCCTCGGCGACCATGGTGCGCGTGTCGGCGCCGATAAAAAAGGCGTTGAAACGCACGTGGTCGACAAAGCGCGGGTTGTCGAAGGTGATGTTGCCGGTCGAGAGCAGGTGGATGATTTCGACGTCGGAGAGGTTGAACGCGTAGTCGTACAGCGCGCGCATCAGGTGCTGCGGTTCGGCGCAGGCCGAGGCGACGAAAACGCGGTGTCCTTTGCGGATATGCGCGAAGGCCGCGGCCGGGTCGGTGATCTTATGCTCCCAGGGCGTCAGACTCCGCCGCCACTGAGCCATGTCGGATAACCGTTTATTCATCATGTTCATTTCGGTTGCACTAGTCGGTTTTTACGCGCCGATCATACGTCAATTCCAGGGTCGTCACCAAATGGGACAGCACGCGGTTGACCGGCGTGTCCACTCCCACTTGCTCGCCCAAACGAACGACCGCCCCGTTAATATAATCTATTTCGGTGCGTCTTTCACGCAAAATATCCATCAACATGCTGGAGCGATTCTCGCCGGTCAGCTCGGCGGTGCGCACGGCGCGCTCGATCATCTCGTCCGCGTCGAGTGCGATGCCCTGGACCGCCGCGACGGCCGCGGTTTCCAGCACGGCCGCGCGCATCAGCTCGCGGGGCGGGGCCAGGTCGGCCAGCGCGCCGTTGCGCACGCGCAGCAAGGCGGTCTGGGCGTTGATCGCCGCGTTGACGCACAGCCTCTGCCACAGCAACTCGTTGATGTTCACCGCGACGGTCGTGACGATGCCCGCGTTGCTGAGCACCTCGGCGATCTCCAGCGCGGGCTCCTCGTCGATGTCGGCGGCCGGACCGATGAAGGTCTGTCCTTCGCCGGCGTGAATCACCACACTCGGTTCGACAAGGTTCGCCCCGAGGGTGGTCGTGCCGGCGAGAATGCGCATCGGCGGCACGCGGCGGGCGAGGACCTCGACGTTGCCGATGCCGTTTTGCAGCGTGAGCACCTGGCCTTGGGCGAAAACGCTTTCGTGCTGCGCGAGAGCCGCGCCGGTGTCGTAGGCTTTGACGCATACGAGAATCAGATCGGCTGGAGCGCACTCGCGGGCGTCGAGCACGGCGGGCACGAACACGCGCATGCTGCCGCGCACGCCCTCGATGCTCAGACCGCGCTCGTTGATCGCCTCGGCCTGGCGGGCGTGATGCGCCACGATGGTCACGCGCAAGCCGCCTTTTTGCAGGTAGCCGGCCAGCAATGACCCCATGGCTCCGGCGCCGATCACCACGACATGCACGGTAGACAATCCCTCCCACGGATGAAACGAAGCTCATTGTACACGAACGGCGCAACGGTTTGTACGGGGAAAGTTAGGCGATTACGGCTGATTGGTGATCGGCAACGTGGTTTCCTGCATCCCTTTGCTTTGCGGGAAGACGGCCGGCGTGCCCTCGACGCGTACGGACTGGATGCGCACGCAACGGCAACAGCGACCGCTGCGACCGGACGAGGGCTGATTGACCGGCGGCATGGTCGAAAAATCGAAGGGCGGCCTGATCACCAGCGGCAGATTGAGGTTCGGATCGGGCTCGGGCGGTTCGGCGCCGGAGGGCATACGCGGCGAATTGACCACCGGGCGGTTGTTCCACGGATCGTAAGGTTGGGTTTCGAGTACGTGCTCGTTGCCCACGGTCATCGGCTGCGTTTCGACCAGCTCGAAGATCTGCCCTTGGGTGGATTCGGCCGGAACGGTCACGGCGAGCAGTTCCTCGGCGGATGGGGTGTTGTACAGCTTGAGCAGAATCAAGCCAAGCGCGACGATCAGCAGCAGATAGACCAATCCCACCAAGACCGTGAATCCGCGTGAAGACTGGCGATTTTCGCTTTTCATCTACCTTAACATATCGGCATGCGCCGCACACATAGTGACTACATTTTAGAGCACTTTCCGGTGCTTGCCAACTATTTTGGAGCCGTTCAAGGCGATGGATACATAATTGAGACAGACAATTGAAAGCGCCGTGTTGAGCATGATCTTAATCTCTAACTATTTATAAAAAAAGAAAGATGGCCTGATGGCTGATATAATATTACGTGTTATTGATAGTTTATTTCGTTGCTTTCGGTTTCGTCCGATAGTACGATTCACATACTTTATCGCAAGAACGTCATGAGCGGACCGGCATGTCCGTTTGCCCGAGTGAAAGCGATTGTGAAACCACAATTGTTTTAAAACGTGATTCATTCATAACCATTTTAAAGGAGAGACGAAAATGAAGCGGTCGATTTGGCTTTGGCTCATTCTGATGATGACGGTCACGGTCTTGACCGGTTCGATCATTGCCTGCGGCGATGATGACGACGATGACGATGATGACGACGACGACGATGACGACGACGACGATGACGATGCCTGCTCGGCCGGAAACATGTGTGCGTTTTCGGTAGAGTGCGGATTGGGTTACGAATCGGTGGAAGATTGCCTGGCTCAGTCCGATGCGGCGCTGACCGGTTGCACCGATGTCGACGGTTATGTCGATTGCACCTGCGATTGTTTCCTCGCCGATCCGACATGCGGTGAATATCTCAGTTGCGGCATGGGTTGCTACAATACGTTCTGTGGATAATTACGTAGAGCTTTTGCCTGGATTCCGTCGCCCGCCCGGGGCGATCAACGGCGCTTGCGTCAGGTTCGCTTGCGGACGACCCGTCCGGAAGATTTCGCATGCGTCGGAGGTTGCGTCGGGGGCGGCGGAATCGTGACATTGGGCATCGGTTCCGGCGTGGGCGTGGTGACAATAACCGTGGGCATCTGTGGTTTGCCGACCTTAGGCCGATCGTGGAAGGGATCGTAATTATCCGCGGCCTGATCGGCGAGCGCGGCCTTGGCTTCATCCTGGAATAGAGCGCTGAAAAAACCGTCTTCGCCGCAACGGTCCGCAATGAACTGTTTGTAAACAACCAAACCGACGATCAACACCAGCGTCAGATACACCAGCAACTGGGGAAGGGTGACGCCTTTTGAAAAATGGGATCTTGGATTCGGCATGTCGTTCCTATAAAAAAAACCAAATTACTTGTCGTTGTGTATAAAATCATTATTTGGTGATGTAATCAAACCCTATTTTGCGATTGTTTTTTCGCCCGCCCGGGGCGATCAGCATTTGCCTCACTTCTTTTTCGGCGGCGGCGGTGTCGGCGTGAGCGACAGAGGCAACGGCTGCGGTTTTTCGACCGTCGGCGTGGGAATTACCGTGGGCATCTGCGGGCTGCCGACCTTGGGACGATCGCGCCAGGGATCGTAAGGCGGCGGGGTCGGCGTCGGTTTGGGCGTGCGTTCGGCCGGCGAGGTCTGCGCCTCGGGTGCGATGGGCACCGGATCGCTGAAGACGTCGAATTGTCGGTCGAGAAAGACCTTGAAAATCAGCCAACCCATCGCCAGGCCGACGCCCACGGCAAAGAGAATCATCCAGATATTGATGGGTTCGCCGGTTTTCGGTTTGTCGTTCATGGTGCGTTCAATGTAGCAAATTCGGCGGCGACGGTCGAGAGTGGGTGATTATTCGGGGAGACGCGGCCACTCGGGCAGCGGCGGATAGGGGTCGGGCTCCAGCGGCAGCAAGGGGCGATAGAGGCCCATCGGCATCACGCCGCCGTCGGTGGCGATCATCGTCTGACCATTGTGGGCGACATAACCGATCACCAGCGAGCGATAGAGGTTGTCGCCGATGATGTCGGCCCCGCGCCGGGTGGGGTGGGTCATGTCGCCGGCGCACAGCTTGGGTTTGGCCGCGTACCACTTGGCCATCGAGCCCTTGCCGCCCATCGACTGATAGGTGTTGAAGAACGCGCACCCGGCCTTGAGCGCCGCGCGCCGCTGCGTATCCACCAGCCGCGGGATGATCGGTTTGGTGGTCAGCACGCCGTCGACCCGCGCCGCGCGATCCAGCGGCGACATCACCAGGCACGAGGCTTCGGGCACGGCCGCGCGGATGCGTTGGAGCACGGCCAGGTAATCCTGCTCGACCTGGTCCATGGGCCGCCCGTCGTCCTCGGATTCGTTGGTGCCGAAATTCAACACGATCAGATGCGGCTTGCGCAAGCGGAGCTGCTCGGCCCAGAACGCGCCGTTGAGCCGGTCCAGCGTACGCGCCCGCGCGCCGTTGATGCCCAGCGTATCGTAGAAGATGCCAGGCAAGTCGCGTTCGAGAACGACGCCGAAGATCCGCACCACCCCCTCCCCGGCGCAATGCAGGACAAGATCATGAGGACCGTCG
>CALBTQ010000527.1 GCA_937967875.1 uncultured Pseudomonadota bacterium | reverse complement strand
TCCTTGAAGGAGCAAAGGCATTAATCGGACGCCCCCCGAACATCAGATATCTATCATACAATTGTATCATTAGTCAATTTTGAATATTCCATGAGATATTCGATAGGTATTTGCTATCTATTCTATTTCTTTGAATTTTTAGCGGAAAGATCGTTTCCGATCGGCGGCCCACAATCCCCTTCGACCGATTGGCGGTTTAAATTACCGGAGGCATTCTTTCCCATTTTAAAAACGATACTCAAGACCCACCGAAGCGATGTGTTCCTGCACGCTGTCCTCATCGTCCGACGCAATATTCGCCCGCAACACGTAATAGGTTTTCGCATACAGTTGCCCGAACGTACGAGCGGTGAACCAGGCGGAAACGAGGAACAATCGGTCGGTGCGGTCGCCGTCGAAGTATGGCGGCATATCGCCGTTGGGAATGAAATCCTTGTGAATGAACTCGTTGTAGAGCGAAGCGGAGAACCGTTCATTGAAGCGAATCGAGTAAAGCAGCGTCGCCTTATGCTTGGCGTAATTGAATTCGGCGTCGACCTCCAAAGAAGCTTGTTCTCCCTCGAAACCGCGCACCTGCTCCAATGGCGTCGGCGGCGGCCGATGACCATCCGGCGGGGGCGGCGGCGTCTGGTTGTCGACGACGTTGGCGTTCTCGATCATGGCCGGCCGTAGATAATCGCCGCGATCCCGCTGGAAGGTATAGGAACCTTGCAGGTAATGCCGAATCCCGAACAGCGCGTCGAAACCGGCTTTACCCGAATAGCGATAACCGTCGTTGGGCGGGCTTAAAATCTCCGGATCGGTCATCTGGTTGTTGCCGATGTAATACAGGCAATCGAACGAGTAATACGTATATACCAGCGGCGTCCACGTGTTGCGCAGTTCGACAAAACCGCCGTTCATCGAGTAGTCGTTGCCCGCGCTGTCGAAATGCAGATTGATGATGTTCTCGTAGCCGAGCAGCCCTTCCCACAAATTGGAAAACTTATGCTTGCCCGCCATGGTGAACGAGTTGCGGAACAGATCGATCTCCTCCTTTTCGGAGGGGACAAAGTAACGCACGCTGTCGAGCATGCTGATCGAGTTCGCCCCGAAAAAGAAGCCGAAATAAAGATTGCCGTTGCTGACATACCAGGATTTTTCCGTATGGAAGTGCGGCCAATAGGCCAATTCCTGCACGTCGAATTCCAGCCGGCTGTTGCTGCCCCAGGAGAATTTTAAGCCCAGCTTGGCGTCGAGCTGATAGATGAATTCGTCTTCCCCGTCGGTGTCGGCGGGAAACTCGTTCGCCAAATCGAAATGTGAATCGTACATGGCGGCCACGCCCACGACACCCGACAGCGAATCGTCGTTTTCCTGGGCATCGTCGGCATGTACAACCATCGCCGAAAAGACCAACAACAGGATCGTCAACAAAACAATGCGGCGTTTCATGGAACAATGCTTTCCTTCTGTTGTAGGGATGCGGCCTTTTGTTTGTACTCTTCAAGCAGACGCTGCAAACGATCCGTTTCCCCGCGCAGATCGTTCAAAGACTTTTTCCTCCGCTTAAATAATTGCTCTTGTTGTTGAATTCGCTCGGTGAGTTCATGAAGCTGTTGTGGGTCCTGGGCGCCGCGTCCTTGTTGCAGCTCGGCCAGATTGCGCAAAATCTCGCGTTGATTGTGTAAGGATCGGACCATCTGCGCGTTTTGTTCGCTCTCCTGCGTCAGACGCGTCTCCTCGCGCTTCAGTTCGTCGAGTCGATCCGCGATGATTTCCGCTTTTTCGCGAATGTCCTCCGGCCCGTCCAGCGGGGCCAGGGCGATGGCGACCTCGATGCTTTTCCAGGATCGCCAGGCATCGATCGACTCGAACGATTCGTCGGCGTACACGCCCGCCGCACACAGCAGCATGAGCACGAGCGCAATACCGGCGACATTCTTCTTCAATCCGTGATCCCGAATTTTTCCAACTTGTTGCGAAAACGATTGCGGTCGATGCCCAGCATGCGCGCCGCCTTGGCCTTCACCCGCCCCGACCGCTCATAGGCGTGCAGAATAAGGCGTCGCTCGAAGTTCTCCATCTCGCCGTCGAAATCCACATCGTCATCCGGCAGCGTGACGTAGGAGTTTACCGGCAGCGAAAACATCGGCGGCAGATGCGGCAGATCGATCGGCGCCCCGTCGGCCAGCACCGCCGCGCGTTCGATCACGTTGCGCAATTCGCGCACGTTGCCCGGCCAGTCATAATCCATCAGCACATCGAGCGCGCGCGCTACCGGCCGCTGCACCGACCGCCCCAACCGTCGCGCTTCCCGCTGCACGAACGCGTCGATCAAACTCGGAATGTCGCTCTTGCGATTGCGCAGCGGCGGCAGATCGATGGTGAAAACGTTCAGCCGATAATACAGGTCTTCGCGGAACGCGCCTTCCTTGACCGCTTTGGGCAGATTCTTGTTCGTGGCCGAAACGATGCGGATGTTCACCTTGATCGTCTTGTCGCCGCCGACGCGCTCGAACTCCTTTTCCTGCAGCACGCGCAACAGCTTGGTCTGCATGCCCAACGGAATGTCGCCCACTTCGTCCAGGAAAAAGGTGCCGCGATCGGCCAGTTCGAAACGGCCGATGCGCCGGCCGGCCGCGCCGGTAAACGCGCCGCGTTCATGACCGAACAATTCGCTTTCCAGCACGCCCTCAGCATAGGCCACGCAATGCGCGCTGATGAACGGGGCGTTGGCGCGCATGCTCTTGTAATGAATCGCGCGCGCGACCAGTTCCTTGCCGGTGCCGCTTTCCCCGCAGATCAACACGGTCGAATCCGACGGCGCGACCTTTTCGATCATCTCGAACACCTGCCGCATCGGCGGGCTGGAACCGATGATCTCCCCGGCGCCGTAACGGTACGCGTCATCCTCCTCGTAGGACATCACGCGCGCACTCAGGCGTTCCATCTTCTGCGCCAATTCGCGCTGCGCAACGGCCTTCTGGAATTTGACCTGCAGTTCATTGTTGTCCAGCGGCTTGGTGACAAAATCGAAGGCGCCGACTTTCATCGCCTCCACCGCCAGTTCCACGCTGCCGTAAGCGGTGATCAGCACGACGACGATGTCCGGCCAGCGTTCACGCGCGATCTTCAGCAATTGCATGCCGTCGATGCGCGGCATCTTCACGTCGGTGACGAGAATATCGATCGATTCGCGCTCCAGAATCGTCAGCGCCTGTTCGCCGTCATAGGCGGCAAACGCCGTGTAGCCGCGTCGCTCGACCAGAATGCGCAGCGCATCGGCGGCCGTTTTGTTGTCGTCGACGATCAGAAAAGTGGCCATGTCACTTATCCTCCGTCCGGGCATTGTTCACCGGCAGGCGAACGATAATCCGCGCGCCGCCGTTGGGGATGTTCTCGGCGACGATCACTCCGCCGTGATCGCGCACGATTTTCTCCGCGTTGGCCAGCCCGAGTCCCGTACCGGATTGTTTGGTCGTGAAGAACGGTTCGAATATTTGCTCCAGGGCCGAATCGGCGATGCCGTGCCCCGAATCCTCCACCGCAAAGTCGATCGTTTGATCTTCCGGGTGCAGCCGGATGCTCATGACGACCCGCCCGCCGTCGTCGCTGGCTTCGATGGCGTTGAGTAAAACGTTCAACAGCGACTGTTCCATGCGATCGCGATCGACGCAGATCAACGGCAGGGCCGCCTCCGGTTGCAGGTGCACGCTCACGCCCTTTTCCTCGGCCGCGGCCGCCGTCATTTCCACGGTCTTCGCGGCCAGATCGGCCGGATCGGTTTCACCGCGCAGCAACGTTATCGGACGCGAATAGGTGAGAAACTCGGTCAAAAATCGATTGAGCTTGCCGATCTCGTAATTGAGCGTCTCGATGGTCTTGGGCGAAGTAGCGGCGTTCTGCTCCTGCATCTCCCCGCCCAGCACCGCCAGCAACAGCTTGATCGAATTGAGCGGATTGCGGATTTCATGAGCGACGTTCGCCGACATTTCCTTCAATCGCGCATCGCGCGCCTGCACCTGCTGCGTCATTTTGTTGATGGAATCGGCGAGAATCTCCAGCTCGACGATCCGCGGAATGGCCACGCGCGCCGTGTAATCGCCGTCGCCGATCTGCTCGGCGGTTTTCGCCATGTTGCGGATCGGCTTGGCCAGCGAGCGCGCCAACAGCAGCGCGAACAGAAACGCGAAAACGGCGCTCAGCCCGGCGATCCAGTACAAGCGCGTCCGCATTTGCTCGATGACCTCGATTTCCTTGGTGCCCGCGTCCACGCCGACGATCGCATACAGCCTCCCTTGCGCATTCATGATCGGCGCATAAGCCGAAATGAAAAGCTCGCCGGAAGCAAAGCGGTAACTGGCCGTGTTGACCGACCGCCCCTGTTGCAGTTCCTGGAAGAAATCCGGCTCGAAATGCGACAGCATGTAGGTCGCGCCGATTTCATAAGCCGGTCGCGGATCGACGATGGATGTGCCGTCCGGCCGAAAAATGAAAACGCTCTCCACGCCGGTCGCCTCGCGAATCTCGCTCAGCTTCTCCTTCAACCGTAGGACCATCCGGGTTTGATCGTCGCCGAGTTTGATCAACTCCAGACGTTCCGGCGGGGCGTTGCGCGCGGTGATGCTGGCAATGTCTTTGAGCTTACGCCCGATCTCCCCTTCCAGGTGAGCCTTGGCCGTCGAGAAGAACAGCGTTCCGAAAATGGACAAAATAATTATGATAATCAGAAAATAGAAAAGTGCCTGCGTGGAAAAAATGGAGAGTTTGCTTTCTTTTCTTTGCATTATCCAACCACCGGGCACAACAAGTGTCGACTCAACATATAATTTTGTTCAGCAACAACCGTACCAGAAACATTTTTGAATGTCCGAAGAAAAACCGCCGTAAATCCAAGTTGTTTCACCTCTCTCCGATCGGTTGCCGCCAGTTTCGGGGTGGTCATTTTCTAGCACCGCTCAATTAATAGCGCCTACAAAACCAGCGGATCGAACCATCGCCCTCTTCCGCCGCCGACGATGGAATGAATAATTCAATCAGCGCTTACCGTCGTCTCGATCATCGTCGGGGATCGCCAAGCAAACCCTAATCTGTTTGATTTTTATAGGCCTTCACGCTGATCGAGCTGTTGGTCGTGATCGCGGCGATCGCGCTGCTGAT
>CALBTQ010000526.1 GCA_937967875.1 uncultured Pseudomonadota bacterium | reverse complement strand
CGGCGACCGCCGAGATCTACACTCTTTCCCTACCCGACGCTCTTCCGATCTCTCGCTGTACCTGGATTATGATATCGAATTGATCGAGCCGGTCGGCGAACCGATCGTCACGCCGGTCGACATGGGCAAGAGCAAAGGCATCGAAAACGGCATTCTCGTGTCGCGCGCGCCGGAACTGTGGGCGTTGGGCGTCGACGGCACGGGCGCGCTGGCCTGCGACCAGGACACCGGCGCGGACGGCAACCACCCAGCCTTCTCCACCCGCTGGCGCGGGTTGGACGCGGGCGTCGATCCGTCGGAAGCCTGGTTCGATCCGGTTTCCGGCCAGACCTTCCCCACCGACTCGGGCTACCACGGCACCCACACGCTGGGCACGATCCTGGGCGAAGACGGCGACAACCAGATCGGCATGGCCCCCGGCGCGAAGTGGATCGGCGCGAAGACGATCGACGTGCCCGGCGGCAACATCTTTTCCGACGCGGTGGAAGCCTTCGAGTGGTCGGCCGATCCGGACGGCGATCCGGGTACGATGGAAGACGTGCCGGACGTGGTCAACAACTCGTGGGGTCTGAGCCAGAGTTATTACGGCTCGTGCCGCACCGACTTCAACGCTTCGATCGACGCGGCCGAAGCGGCCGGCGTGGTCGTCGTGTTCGCGGCGGGCAACGAAGGTTCCGGCTCGCAGACGCTGCGCTCGCCGGGCAACCGCATCGCCAGCGACCTGAACACCTTCGCCATCGGCGCGTTGAACCAGGACAACGAAACCGCCGCCAGCTTCTCCAGCCGCGGTCCGTCGGATTGCGACGGCTCGACGATCAAGCCGGAAATCTCGGCGGTGGGCGTGGACGTGCGTTCGTCCTATCCCAACAACAGCTACGGCCTGCTCAGCGGCACCTCGATGGCCACCCCGCACGTGGCCGGCGCCGTGTTGTTGCTGCGCAGCGCCTTCCCGGAAGCGACGCCCGAGGACGTCAAACTGGCGCTGTATATGTCGGCGGAAGACCTGGGCACGACGGGCGAAGACAACACCTTCGGCCGCGGCCGGCTGGACGTGGTCGAAGCCTACTACTGGTTGATGGATTACCTGGTCAGCTCCGACGGCAAGGTGAACATGACCGAGGACGGTTACAACTGCGACGCGACGATCACGATCAAAGTGGCCGACATCGACCTGACCGGCCCGACTGTGACCGTCAACATCGCCAGCGATTCCGAGCCGACGGGCGAAGCGGTGATTCTGACGGAAACCAGCAACGAGGGCATCTACCAAGGCACGATCGACACGGCCACGGGCACCACGTCGCCCAACGGTCTGTTGGAAGTCGATGACAGCGACGATATCGTCGTGACCTACATCGACGCCGACGACGGCAACGGCAACACCAACGTGGCGAAAACCGACGACGCCGTCACCGACTGCCAGGCGCCGACCTTCGCCGGGCTGGCTTCGATCACCCCGGGCGACTACGAAGCCACGCTGGAGTGGAATCCGGCCACCGACGTGAACCCGGTGCATTACAACGTCTATCGCACCGAAAACTCGGGCGTGTACAACTTCATCACGCCATTGTTCGTGGTCACCGCCTCGCCGTTCGTCGACGAGACGGTCGTGAACAACGAAACCTATTACTACATCGTCCGCGCCGAAGACAGCTACGGCAACGAAGAGAAAAACACGAACGAACTGTCCGTGACGCCGGTCGGTCCGGTGCGCATTTTCCAGGACAACTTCGAGAGCGACACGCTGGATCAATGGACGATCGTCAACGGCGGCACCTGCAGCGGCACGTGGCAGGACGACAATCCGGAAGGCCGCAGCTCGCCCTACCTGAACGGCACCTTCGCCATCGCCGACCGCCAGGCGTACCTGTTCGGTCAGATGGACGAAGAATTGATCACTCCGGCGATCGACCTGTCCGATTATGTGGACGTCGAGCTGCGCTATACGCATGAATTCGACCATGAGTTCCTGGAAAAAGCGGACGTTGACTATTCGCTGGACGGCGAAACCTGGGTGCGGATCGTGCGCTACAACAATGGTGACGAAGGCGAAGTCGTGCACGAATTGCCCGCGTTGGATCATCAGCCGGAAGTGTATTTCCGCTTCCATTACGTCAACGCCGGCGTGATGGCCGATTTCTGGGGCGTGGACAACGTGGAAGTCACCGGCTGGGAGGATCCGCTGGACGACGACACAACCGACGACGATACCGTCGACGACGACACCGTCGACGACGATACGGTCGATGACGACACCACCGACGACGATACCGGTGACGATGACACCGGCGACGACGACACCGGCGACGACGACGTCACCGATGACGATGTGACCGATGACGACGTTACCGATGACGACGTTACCGATGACGACGTTACCGACGATGACGTTACCGACGATGACGTAGCTGACGATGACGACGACGATGACGACGACGACGGCTGCGGTTGTTAACAACGATTGAGCGAAGCGAAATCCCGCCAACGGCGGGACGACGGCTGCGGTTGCTGATTGAGCAATAACGCCTTACACAAGCCCGGGGTTGCGCACCCCGGGCTTTTTTTGCCCCACCATATTAATATGCACCCGTATGAAGGTGAAAATTGAGCTAGGCAGAAACGAAAAATATGCCCAAAAAGTTAATTTTTTTGGTTACGGTGCCGTTTCAACCGGTGAAAAATAATCATTTACCTATCTAACCTATTGATAATACGAATCATATTGCCGATATAGGCTGTATGAAGAAATTTTCTATGTTTTTTCTTTTTTTCGAAAATTTTTCTTGCAATCCGAAAATGAACTAGTGTATATAGAAGATGCAGAAGATATAGAAGATAAAGAAGTCGGCAAGAAGTGATATAAGGCGCGAAAGCGCAGAAGATACTAAACAGGGTTTTAATTATCAGGAGGTTTCGATGAAGATGTACCGTATGTTCAGCCTGGCCTTGCTCATTTCTTTCATTTTTGCCGGTACCGCTTTTGCCGGCGTCCCCATTCTGGTTGGCGACTATGTTTGGTTTGATGAAAACGGCAACGGTCTGCAGGACGACGGCGCCGATAACGGCATCAACGGCGTGCGGGTCATTTTCTATCGCGACTACGAGTGCAACGGCGTGATCGACGGCAACGATGAAATTTACGACTACGACTACACCGCCGACGATGAATACGGCAACCCGGGCTATTATTACATTCCGGCAATCAGCAGCTTCTGCTTCGTCGCGTTCCTGGACTTCGATTATGTCCCCGCGGGCCTGGTGTCGAGTACGCCGGAAGAGCTGTCGGTAGTCGACCTGCCCGATTACGACTACCTCGAAGTGGACTTCGGTCTGAAAGAGCCGGGCACCGAGCCGCAGCCGGAATTCGCCTGTCCGAAGACCATCGGCTTCTGGAAACAGCAGTTCAAACAAGAACGTTCCGCCAAATACAGCCAGGAAGAGTTGAACCTGATCGTCGCGACCGCCCTGGAACTGACCGACGTGTTCGATGACTACGAAGACATCGAAGACGCTCTGCTGATGGACGGCCACGGCTATCACCACGGTCGCGGTTGCCATGGCGGCCGCGGGCACCACGGCCACGGCAAGTGCGGCGGCTGCCATCACGGCAACAGATCGGAAGAGCGTCGTGTAGGGAAAGCGTGTAGATCTCGGTGGTCGGCGGAT
>CALBTQ010000525.1 GCA_937967875.1 uncultured Pseudomonadota bacterium | reverse complement strand
ATCGTATTCGGTGACTGGAGTTCAGACGTGTGCTCTTCCGATCTAAGAGCGAGTTGAAATTCTTTTCGATATTGGCGAACAACAAAACCGAGGTGAGCACCAGCGCGACGGTGGCGAACAGCCCGAGCGCCTTGGTGTTGGCAGTGAATTTGTTCAGGTAAAAAACGATCTGATCCGGGCTGACGGGGATGATCTGTTCGATCAGCCAGTTTTGCACCGCGACTTTCATTTCGTCGGCGAACAGGGCCGAGAAGATGCTGAAAAAAACGGCGATCAGCGGAACGATGGCCAGCAGCGTGGTGTAGGCCATGCCCGAAGCGCGCACAATCACCGTGTCTTTGGTGAATTGGTGTTGCAACTCGACCAGAAAGCGCAGCACGGTCACCAGGGATCGTTTCAGCGGCGGCATCTTGTCCAGATCGTGCCGAAACAGATCGTGGAAAAACGATTTTATGTTGCTCATCGCCTCAGCCTGATTGTTATTCAAGTATGGTTACCGCGTGGCATCGCGATGGTCAAGAGCCACGTTGACACCGCCTGGAGGCATGTTTAGCGTAAAGCATATTTTTGTGGAGGTCGTCATGCGCAATCGTTGGTTAAAATTATCTTTGGCCGTATTGCTGGCAACGGCGTTTATCGTCGCTTGCGCCGGAACGCAAAATCCGGAGCAACCGGCCGTCTATCGCATTTCCATTTTGCACTTCAACGATACGCACGGCTTCATTTATCCGCACAAGGCCGATTGGTCCGACCGGGAAGTCGGCGGACTGGCGCGGATGATCCCCCTCGTGCGGCAGATCCGCGAACAGAACGACGCCGCGGGCGCGGCCACGCTGGTGGTGTCGACCGGCGATTTTCTGCAAGGTACGCCGCTATCCTCGGCGTTTCACGGGCTGCCGACGGTGGACCTGCTCAACATGATGGAGTTGGACCTGACGACCGTGGGCAATCACGAATTCGACTTCGGCTTCGACAATTTCAATAAGTTGCTTGAGGAGTCGCACTTCGGTTGGGCCGCGGCCAACTTGCGCAAGAATGGTCACGACAGCCCGTGGATGCCGCTGGGCACAGGGATGATCAAACAATACACGAACCGGCTGGTGGTCGGCATGATCGGCTTGACCACGCCGGAGTTGGTCACCGGTTCGCATCCGAAAAACGTGCGCGACCTGGTCGTGGACGATCCGGTGGAGGTGGGGAAAAAGCTGGTGCGCCGCCACGATGCGATGTCCGATCTGTTGATCGTGCTCAGCCATTGCGGCGTGGCGATCGATAAACAAATTGCCCGCGAGGTGCCGGGCGTGGACGTGATCGTCGGCGGGCATGACCACGAGTTGTTCACCGAACCGCTGGTGGAAAACGGCGTGATGATCGTCCAGGCCGGTGAGCACAGCGAATACCTGGGGCGCATGGATCTGGAAATCAGCGAAGACAAGGCTCGTCTCATCCGCTACAAGGTGTATCCGATCACGGCCGAGCTGCCCGAGGATCGCATCGCCAAGGCGCGCCTGGACAGCTACCTGAGCCGGTTGAGCGAAATGGGCCGCGAGGTGATCGGCGAAGCACTGAGCGAACTGGTCGGTCGTCGCGAGGTCATCCGCCGCACGGAAAGCAATTTCGGCGATTTCGTCGCCGACACGATTCGCGAACGCTTTTCCACCGATGTAGTGCTGATCAACGCCGGGTCCTTCCGCGCTTCGCTACGGCCGGGGCCGATCGCGGTCAACGACGTGCACGAGGTGTTTCCCTATGACAACACGCTGGTGACGCTGGACGTGCCGGGCGCGATCATTCGCGAGGCGCTGGAGGTCGGCTTGCAAAAAAATCCGGAGGCGAATCCAGGCGCGTTTTTGCAGGTCGCCGGGCTGCGCTATGTCATCGACGATAAACGCGCAACGCAAATCACCGTCGGCGGCGAGCCGCTGGACGAAACGCGCAGCTACAAGATCGCGATCAACGATTACATGCTCGCCGGCGGCGACGAGTTCACCATGTTTAAAAGCGCGGAGAACGTGAAAGACTCCCAATATACGATTGCCGACGTGGTGATCGAGGCGATCAAAGCGAAAGAGAAAGTCCACGCGCAAACCGACGGCCGTATCGGCCGCGCAGGTGCGTGGACGGCAAATTGATCAATCGAGGTTTTTAGCCAATTCCGCGCGGATCGTCGGTACGATCATATCGATAAACGCCCGGTGCACCGGTTCGGTGACCGCGCGAACCAGTTCTTTTCGCGCCGCGTCTTCCATACCGGCCGTGCGCTCCAACGCCTGTTGGCGCAGGGCTTCAACGACATCCTGATCGACCGTTTTGATGATCTCCACCAACAGCAGCCGCGTGGTTTCCTCGACGACCTGGTCACAGATCGGAAGAGCGTCGTGTAGGGAAAGAGTGTAGATCTCGGT
>CALBTQ010000524.1 GCA_937967875.1 uncultured Pseudomonadota bacterium | reverse complement strand
ATCCGGCCACCACCGAGATCTACCCTCTTTCCCTACACGCCGCTCTTCCGATCTGTCGAGCAGTTCCCATTCGCTGATCGTCTGACCTTCCCAACGATCGCCACCGGCGACAATGTGCGCCACTTTGCTGGCGATGAGCACATCGTGGTCGCTGATCCAGCCGGAGTCCCGCATGCCCTTGGCCGCGACGATGAAGGCCGCTTTGGTCGCTTCGCCGCCGACCGGGATGTCGGTGCGCTCTTTGCCGGGATCGAAGCCGGCTTTGCGCATACCCAAAGCCACTTCTTTCGCACGGTAAATGAGCAGATCGCGATTGGGGCACATGATGTCGGTCTTGCGCAGGATGCCGTTGTCCACCGCGTCCTTCATGCCCACCGCGACTTTGGCCATCGCGATGTTCTCGAACGCTTTCTGCGCGAAGGGCAGAATCGGCGGAGTCGCCGGTCCGATGCCTTCGACGGTGCGCAGGACCATTTCCTTGGTGCCGCCGCCGGCCGGGATGACGCCGACGCCGACTTCGACCAGGCCGATGTAGGTTTCGGCCGCGGCGACGACCTTCTGGCCGTGCAGGGTGATTTCGCAACCGCCGCCCAGCGCCATGCCGGCCGGAGCGGTGACGATCGGCCGCGAGCAATACTTCATGCGCATGTTGGCGCGCTGCAGCTCATAGGCCAGTTTTTCCACGATTTCCGCCTGGCCGTTGTTCATGGCCATCAGAATCATGAAGATGTTGGCGCCGACCGAGAAGTTTTCGGCATGGTTGGACACGACGCCCGCTTCGAACTGACCTTCTTCGAGCAGATCCACCATTTTGTGGACGCCGTCGATGATGTCGTTGTCGATCGCGTTCATCTTGGTGTGGAACTCGAGGCAGATCGCGCCGTCGCCGATGTCGTAAATGGTCGCGCCGTCGTTCTTCCAGACCTCGCCCTTGGCGTCTTCGGTCAGGATGACGACCTTCATGTCTTTCGGAATCTCGATGTACTTCTGGTTGACCAGGTCGTACTGATATTCCTTGCCGCCTTCTTTCTTGTAGAAGGTCTCGTTGCCGCCCGCGAGCATTTTCAGCACGTGGGCCGGCACTTCGTAACCGTCGGCCTTCATCCGCTCGACGCTTTCCTTCACGCCGATCGCATCCCAGGTCTGGAACGGGCCGAGCTTCCAGTTGAAGCCCCACTGCATGCCGTGGTCGATTTCGAGGATCGTGTCGGAGATTTCCGGCACGCGACCGGCGGCGTAGATCAGACCTTCAGCCGTCAGTTTCCAGGCGAACTTGGCCGCGCGGTCGTCGCCGGCGATCAGGGCTTTGATCTTGTTGCCCAGGCCTTTTTCGCCCTTGGCCTTTTCGATGGAATCGAATTTCGGCCGCTGCACCTCGACGTATTCCATGGTCTTCCAGTCGAGGACGAGGCGCTTTTTGCCTTCTTTCTTGTAGAAGCCGCCCTTGGTCTTGTTGCCGAGCCATTTATTCTCGATCATTTTGTCGAGCATTTGGGGCGGTTTGAACTGCTCGCGGCAGGGGTCGTCGGCGCACAGGTTGTACACCGTCATCGCCACGTGATGCAGCGTGTCCAGACCGACCAGGTCGGCGGTCTTGTACGAAGCGCTCTTCGGGTGACCGATGGCCGGACCGGTGATCGCGTCGATCTCTTCGATGGTGTAGTCGAGTTCAACCATCGCGTTCATGATCGACATCATGCCGTGCACACCGATGCGGTTGGCGACGAAGTTCGGGGTGTCTTTGGCGAAGATCACGCCCTTGCCCAGGGTCTCCGAGCAGAAGTCGCGCATGAAGGTGAGCAGTTCGGGCTTGGTCTGCGGATGCGGAATGACTTCCAGCAGTTTCATGAAGCGCACCGGGTTGAAAAAGTGCGTGCCCATGAAGTGCTGTTTCATTTCGTCCGAGCAGTCCTCGGTCATCTCCACCACCGACAAACCGGAGGTGTTGGTCGTCACCAGCGAGCCGGCCTTGCGGTTCTTGTCGACTCTGGCCAGGATCGCCTTCTTGATGTCCATGCGTTCAACGACGACTTCGATGATCCAGTCCGCGTCGCTGATCTTCTCGAAATCGTCATCGAAGTTGCCGATTTCGATCAGGTCCGCGTCCTTCTTGCTGTAGAAGGTCGGAATCTTCGACTTCATCGCCGCCTGCAGGCTCTGGGCAGCCAGCTTATTGCGGACTTTCTTGTCCGTGGCTACCTTCTCTTTCTCTGCGTCGCTCAGCATGTTCGGGAAGGGCACGATGTCCAACATCACGACCGGGATGCCGCACCCGGCGAGATGAGCGGCAATGGCGCTCCCCATGACTCCGGAGCCAAGCACCGCAGCCTTCTTAATGGTTCTAGTCATCAGCTGACTCCTCCTTGAAAGTGGATAACAAGACTCACTTTTCGAGTGTAAACATTATGTGTGAAAATAACTTTATATCGCGACCCACGCGAGACATCGTCGAGTCCCGGCAGTCGTATCGACCGGTGCATAGTACTAACTGTGATAGGCAAAGCACCCCCATCAACACAAAAGGGTAGCTGAATGAGGACTCATTCAACCAGAACTCGCCGCGATTTGCAAGGAACTTTTTTAATTTTTTTCCGTTTTTTTCCCGTACGCCGTCGACAACTCCGCAATGCTCCCGTCCTTTCACCGGCTCCGTTTTGTAACGAACGTGTTTTCGTCCCAGTTAATCCAAGGTTACAAAACTCACAGCATCGACCGGCCCGGTTCCGGCACGAGGAAGTTTCCGCGATCGCCATCCCGGTTCGATTAACCCTTGCTCTTGCTCACGCCTTTGTCTATCCTAAGCGATTGCTGGGGAGGATTATAGCCACCCGTGGAGGTTTCGGGGCAATGAAGTTAAAGTTATTTTTCGTATTTACTTTGCTATTGGCCATAGCCGGCATTTTGGTGATTATCGGTGCGTGCGAAGATTCCGAGGAAGACGACATCGATCCGCCCGGCGCCGATGACGACGATAACGATCCCGGCGAATGGAACTGCCCCATTTCCGACGAAGGCCTGGACGAGTTGGTCTATTACGCCAACTGCTACGATCCGTCCGACGAAGGCAATCTGATCGCCGTTTCGTTGGTGCGCGGCACGGATCTGGAAATTCAGAACGGCGAGCGTTTTGAAGTCCAGGGCGACTTCATCTTCCAGAACATCGCCAGCGGCAAGATCGAACCGGTGATCACCTGCCCGGGCGGTTCGACGTACAACAAATGCTCGTGGCCGTTCAACGAAAAATCCGGTGAATTTACCACCCGCATTTCGGTCTCCGATTGCGACATCGTGGACAAGCCGACGGAAATCACGCTCAACATCTGGGACGCCGAAAAGGCGATCAACCTGCCCGTGTGCCAGATTTACCTGGGCCAGGACGGTCCGCCGGTCGACGACGACACGTCCGACGACGACACGTCCGACGACGATACGTCCGACGACGATACGTCCGACGACGACGCGACCGACGACGACGCGACCGACGACGACGACGTTTAATCGTCCGCCATTCCTTTTTTCATGATTGACGCATACAGGCGCATTCACTAAGCTTCTGCCGTCGAAGCGAGGCGAGGAGCATGACCCAGGCGACGTTATTGCGCATCCACCCGGAAAATCCGCAGCAGCGAATGATCTCGCGCGTGGTCGAAGTGTTGCACAAGGGCGGGATCATCGCCCACCCCACCGACACGACCTATGCGCTGGGTGCGCATCTGAACAACAAGCAGGGCATCGAGCAGCTCTATCGCATGAAGCGCAAGGCGATCAACCGCCCGCTGTCGCTGCTGTGCGCCGACCTGTCGCTGATTTCCGAATACGCGCAGGTGGACGATCGCGCTTATCGCATCATGCGCCGACTGCTGCCCGGGCCCTACACGTTCATTCTGCCGGCGACGAAAAACGCCCCGCGCATCACGCAGACGCCGCGCAAGGAAGTGGGCCTGCGTTGCCCGGCCGACAACATCATCCGCGCGATCATCGACGAACTGGGCGTGCCGATGGTCTCCACCAGTTGCGCCACGCCCGACGGTGAACTGCTAGCCGATCCGCAGGACATCATGGACATCTTCGGGCATCAACTGGATATCGTCATCGACGGCGGGTACATCTACCCCGAACCAAGCACAATCCTCGACTTCACCAGCGGCCGGCCCGAAGTGGTGCGCGAAGGCAAAGGCTCGGCCGACTTCGAATTTTAGCGCTTGTCCAATTCCCGACAGCCCGCGGTAATCGTTTTTTGCACCTTGGCGCGCAGCGCTTCGACGTCCTTGGTTTCGGTCTGCACCGGCGGATGGAAACGCACGTGCGCCGTGCCCGGCGTGAAGCGCAACGTTTTGGCCGGCAAAATGGATTCGGTGCCGACGATCGACACCGGCAGAATCGGCAGGCCGCTCGCCCGGGCGATGATGAACGCGCCGCGCTTGAATTCGGCGATGCGCCGCGTTTTCTGCCGCGCCCCTTCGGCGTACACGCATAGGCTATGTTTGCGCTGCACCAGTTCGCGCGTGGCGAGCACAAGCTTGTTTATGTCGTTGCCGTTTTCGCCGCGATAGACAGGAATGTGCCCGATGCGGCGAATGGCCGTGCCGAACAACGGCACACGAAACAACACTTCCTTGGCCAGCATGCGCAACGGCGCCGGGCAGGTCAGCGCCAGCGCCACCGAATCCAGATGGCTGCGATGATTGGCGACCACGACGTAGGATTGTTGCGGATCAACCTGTTCGACGCCCTCGGCCACGATTTTCATTCCGCAGGCAAACGAGACGATGCGCGCGAACAGACGGGTCATCGCATCGGCGACGCGCCCGCGCGTTTCGAAAAACGAAGCGACGATGGCGATCGAGCCGCACAGCAGCGTGGCCAGAATGACGATCGCTTCGATCAGCAGATCGCGCAGCCGGCCAAACATCAACCCAACTCCAGCACCGCGCACGCCTCGGCATGCGGCGTTTGCGGAAACATATCGAACGAGGCGACCGCCGTCAGACGATAACCGAACTGCGCCAGCTCCTTCATTTCGGCGACCAGCGCGGTCGGCTCGCAGGAGACGTAAACGATGCGGCGCGCGCCCAGCGAACCCAGCCGGCGCGCATTGGCTTCGCCCATGCCGGTGCGCGGCGGATCGACCAGCGCCAGGTCGAACCGTTGGCGATCCCTGTCGAGCGCCTTCAACGCCCGCGTGGCGTCCATCGGCAACCACTCGATGTTGTTGAGCGCGGCGCCCTTCGCGTTGCGCCGGGCGAAATTCGTCGCGCGGGGAAATTCGACCGCCGTCACCGACGCGGCCCGCGCGGCCAGCAACACGGTGAAATTGCCGACGCCCGCATACAACTCCAGCACGCGATCCTCCGCCTCGGGCGCCAGCGCGTCGATCGCGTGGGGCGCCAACAGCGCGTTGATCGCTTCGTTGGCCTGCACAAAACAATCGGGCGCGAAGTGCAGCAGCGTCTCGCCCACGGTCATCGTGCAAACGGGATTTTCCACCGGAGTAAGAATGCCGTCGCACGCTTTGAACCACGAACCGAACGTCTCGTCCTCGCGCCGGTGCAGGCTCATGAACACGGTCTCGCCGGACGGATCGAGCACGGCGCTCACCTGATGCTCGCGCGCCTGTTTGACCGGGACGTCGGCCACCAGCCGCGGCCAGGCGGCGAACAATTCGCGGGCCAGCTCGTCGCGCAACTGCGGACAGATCTGCACAGAGATCATCGCGTGCGAGCGCCGCTGTTGCCACGCGGGCGTCAGATCGTCGGCGATCGACATTTTCGCGCGCAGGCGATAGCGCAAGGTGAGCGGCGAGCCGATCATCTCCGTCGGCAGGTCGCCGTCGAAGCCGTTGCGCCGCAGGATGTAGCGCAGGTTGTCGGTTTTGGCGCGCAACTGCGCCGCGTAGCTCAGGTGCATCAACTGGCAGCCGCCGCATGCCTCGTAATACGGACACACCGGCACAACCCGTTGCGGCGACGCCTGGAGAATCTGCACCAGGTCGGCTTCGACATAACGCTTGCGCACGTTGGTCACGCGCACGCGCAGGCGGTCGCCCGGCGCCGCGCCGTCGACGAAAAACGAATAGTTCGCCCACTCGCCGCGTTCGCCGCGCCCCTGCCCCTTGCCGTTGGGCGCCAGTGATTCGACGGCGACTTCGCCGATCTCGCCGGGCTGCGGTTTGTTCGTTGGTTCGTTGCTCATATTTCAGATTCTAGACATCGCCTCGCCCGACGGCAACAGACTTGCCTCGTTTTCCGGGCGCGAGTAGGCTGGAGCGCATGAAATTTCATCGCCTCACTTATCTTTTCATTGCGCTGGCCGCGTTGTTGTGCGCCGGCTGTTTCGACCTGGAAGCCGAGGTGAAAATCCTCGAAGACGGCTCGGGGTTCGTCACGGTCTGGGCGCGGGTGCCCACGCGCATCGCGGTGATCGGCACGGCGATGGGCAATCAGTCGCTGGCCGACGCCCGCCGCGATCTTCTCTTGAACCTCGACGAGTTGTTCGCCGAACGCGACGGCATCCAACTGGTCGAACGCTTGACGTTCACCGAAGCCGATCAGGAAGTGCTGCGCTACCGCTACGCCTTCGACAGCGCGCGACAACTGAACGAATTCTGGGCCGTCGCGCAGAACCGCGACCAGGACGTCACCTTGCGCAACGCGCAACTGACGGTGACCAAAACCGGCGACGACAACCAAGCGCGCTACGAGGCCAAACTTGTGTTTCCCGCGCAGCCGGCCACGGAAATATACGCGTTGACCGGCACGATCTTCGCCAACCAGCCGCTGCATGTGCGCAAGCAGGTCGTCGAGGAATATTACAAAGGCGGCTTCCGCCTGCGCCTGGCGCTGCCGGGCAAGATCGGCGCGACCGACGCCTCGCAGGTGGACACGGGCGATTATCCGATCTGGCAGACGCGGCTGCTCGATCTCTATTTGTACGGCCTGACCGCCTCGGCGACCTCCACCGTGCAAGCGACGCCGGGCGAACCGGCGCGTCCGACCGAAGCCGACGAGTCGTTCCCCGCGCCGTCCACGCCGCTGACCGCCGGGCCGCACGCGACCATCGGCGACATGTGGCGCGCGCTGGACAGCCTGGGCGATCTGGTGCGGCTGGAGATCGAAGTGGACGTCGCCAAGCGTTCGCGCATGACCGTCACCTACCGCGTCGACCAGCGCATCGACCGGCCGTTGGAGAGCCTGCTCACGCTGCCGCTGGTGACGCTGCCGACAGTCGCGCCGGATTGGACGGTCGAAACGCAACGCGACGAACGCGGCCGGCTGCTGTATCGCCTCTCGACCAAGGAGCCGCTGCGGCTGGACAAGACCGAAAGCCCGCACCTGTTCGCCGGACGCGAGAGCGACCGCTACGTGTTTCGCATGAACCTGCCGCAGTTGACGTTCGCCGAGCATCGTCCCCCCGAAGCGGCCGGCACAGTGGCGGTGAAGGTGATCGTGACCATGCCCCACGACAAGATCGGAAGAGCACACGTCTGAACTCCAGTCACCGAATACGATCT
>CALBTQ010000523.1 GCA_937967875.1 uncultured Pseudomonadota bacterium | reverse complement strand
TTCCCCCGCGCCCTTGAGCAGAGCGTTGATTTTAATGCCGGCCAACGCAGCGGGTAACAATCCGTCCGGGCAGAATACCTAGAAGCTTCCGCCGACATTCGCCGGCACCGGCAATGTGGCGATGCCTTCTTCATTGGCCAGCGCGCGCAGCGGCCCTTTATCCGGATCGGTGATGAACACGAAGCGTTTGTTCGCTTCCGCCTTGCCGCCGAGTTTGGCGACGAAGTAGTCATAGAAAATCAAAAACTGGCCGACGGTTTCGGCGGTCGAGCCGCTTTTGGTGATCACGCAGACCAGCGTCTTGGTCGGGTCGATCAGGTTGAGCACGCCGCCGACCAACTCGGGATCGATGTTGTCCAGCACGTGAAAACGCGGCGCGGCGCGGCCTTCGGTCAGCAGGTTGTGGAACGGATGCAGCAACGCGTCCTTGAGCGCGATGAAACCCAGCGCGCTGCCGCCGATGCCCAGGACGACCACGTCGTCGTAATCCTTGTACTGCCGGGCCAGCTTGGCGACCTCGCGCGCCATCGCCTCGTTGCCGGGCAGATCGGCGAAGCCCAGCTCGTCGATCTCGCGCATCATCCGCATGCTGTTTTGCACGCGCTGCAGTTCGCCGGTCAGTTCGGTCAGATTCTTTTTCGTCGGCTGCCCTTTGCTGAAGGCATGCGTGTAATCGAATTTCAAATTCATGATTTTTTTCCATATTGCTCGTAAGAGATTAATTGATCCGACTCACGGCGGTTGGTTTGGAAACCCTCTTTCGCCGGGTAGCCCAGCGGAATCAGCTCGACCAACTGCACGTTCTCCGGCACCGCGAGAATATCGGCGGCCAGCTCGAGGTTCATCGCCGCCACGTGCACCGTGCCCAGCCCCTCGGCCTGCGCGGCGAGCGTCAGGTTGGCCGCGGCCAGCCCTGCGTCGAACAGGCCGAAGTCCGCGATCGTCGTCACTCGACTGTCTTTATAATAACCCGACACACGCTTCTCGTGGCACAGCGCCAGCACGATCGGCGCGTCGGTCATCGCCTTGGTCGATGGATTGCCCGGCGTCAGCGCTTCGGCCAGCTTCGCCTTGCTCTGAGCGTCGCGCACGACGATCCACCGCGTGGCCTGCACGTTGGCCCAACTGGGCGCCCACCGCGCGGCGTCGAGCACGCGCTCGAGCACATCCTGCGGCACGTCGTCACTTTTGTATTTACGGATACTGCGCCGTTTCATTACGGCATCGTAAAGGTCCATGGCGTACCCTCCCCCGAATTTTTACGCGGTTATCCGCCGAATCTCCTCGACCAACGCCGGCAGGATGTCGCTGGACGAGCCCTGCAGCGAGTATTGCGCCACCGTGCGCGTCAGTTGAGTCGACGTTTTGTTGATCTCCACCACGACCGCGCCGCTTTGCCGCGCCAACTGCGGGATGCTGCTGGCCGGAAAAACCATCGCGCTGGTGCCGACCACAAGCATCGCGTCGCAACGCGCCGCCTGCAACCGCGCCTGGTGCGACGCCTCCAGCGGAATCGCCTCGCCGAAGAAGATGACGTCGGGCTTGAGCACATGCATGTCGTTGGGGCATTCCGGCGGCCAATCGGCCCCGCGCTCCAGTCGTTCGGCCACTTCCTGCGCGCTGTAACGCGAACCGCAACTCAGGCAGACAAGCTGATTGCCGTTGCCGTGAAATTCGATCACTTCGCGCGAGCCGGCTTCCTGGTGCAGGTTGTCG
>CALBTQ010000522.1 GCA_937967875.1 uncultured Pseudomonadota bacterium | reverse complement strand
CGCGGCGCATTTATCGACAGTCTCCTGCGCGGGAATGACGAATCCTGCCGTCATCATCGGACTTGATCCGGGGATCCAGGATTCCTTTCACGCAGTGCGAAGCGCGGCTTTCCTTTTTTTGTCCACGACAGTTAGATGTCGAGAATTTTGTTGACCATCTTGAAGATCGAACGGAACTTCAAGCCGTGGCTGGCCGAGCCTTTGAAGCTCATGTCGCGATTCAGATAAGCGCTGGTGGCGCTGAGCGTATTGCCGAAAATGCCGGTCGTGGTGCGCGCGTCCATGCCGATGACCATGTCCGGTTCGTCCATCTTGCCCACGCCGAACGAGAACACGCCGTGCTCGACTTTGAGCCAATAATCGTCGCCGTCCTCGATGTTGAACTGGAAGGAGACGTTGTCCTTCGCCGTTTTTTTCCGGATCTTTTCGTCCTCGTTGCAGACCTCGGACACCACCTGAAAATAGTCGCGCATGTCGGCGAAGGCGAACGTTTCGTTGCGGATCTTTTCCACGATCGCGTTTCTCAATTCTTCGTTGGCCATGTTGACTCCTTTAGCGGCGGCACGATTCAGATTTTCATTGCCGCGTTGTATCCCTCATGAACGGCTTCGTACATTTTACGCGCCGTCTTTTTCTTGCAATCGCCGATCTTGACCACCAGGGGCACCTGCGCCTGCAGCGCTTCCTCGTCGGCGTCGCAATGCGGTTTGGCGCCGGTGGCCATGACCAGATCGTCGAAGTCGATGAACAGTTCCGCGCCGGCGTCGGTGAGCGCGCGCAGGCGGCCGGGCAGCACTTCCTCGACCTTGGTCTGCAGATGGATGGTCAGGTTTTCGTCCTCCTCCATCAAGGGCACGACCTCTTTGCGCACCAGCGCGTAGATGTTGTCGCCCAGCTTTTTGAGCATCTCGACGATGGTCACTTTTTTGCCGCGATGCGAAAGGAACTCGGCGACCTCCATGCCCACCATGCCGCCGCCGATGATCGCGACGTTCTGCCCGGCGGGCACTTCGCCGCCGCCGAGAATTTCGTCGTAGACGTAATGCGGCTGCGCGTCCAGGCCGGGAATCGGCGGCACCAGCGGCACCGTGCCGGTGGCGAGGATCAGTGCGTCGGGCGCGAACTCGGCCAGCAGCTCAGGCGTGAACTCCGTGTTCAGGCGCACCTGCACGTCGTGGTCGGCGAGCATCTGCTCGTGGTAGGCGAGGTAGTTGGACATTTCGACCTTCATCGGCGCGGCCGCGGCGAGCACCAGCGCGCCGCCGATGCGCGCGCGTTTATCGATCAGCAGCACCTCGTGCCCGCGGCAGGCCGCCACGCGCGCCGCTTCCAACCCGGCGGGACCGGCGCCGACGACCAGCACTTTTTTCGCTTCGTCGGCCGGCTCGATTTCCTCGCCGCCCACGATGTTGGCGTTGATCGCGCAGTCGACCTCGTCCTCGGTGAGGATGCGGTTGAGGCACGTGTTGCAGCCGATGCACAGCCGGATCGTTTCCGGCCGGCCCTCGCGCAATTTTTTCGGCAGTTCCGGATCGGCGAGCAGGCCGCGCCCCATGGCGATCAGATCGGCCTTGCCGTCGACGAGCACCTGCTCGGCGAAGGCGGGGTCGTTGATGCGCCCGACGACGATCACCGGGATATGGTCCAGCGCCTCTTTCACCACCGCCGCGGCGGTCACGAAGCAGCCGCGCGGATAGTTCATGTAGGGCACGGTGGGGAAGCGCGGCGAGTCGAAGGTGCCGCCGGTGATGTGAATCAGATCGGCGCCCTCGTCTTCCAACCGTCGGGCGACCAGCGCGACTTCCTCGACCTCGACGCCGCCCTCGCGGTAGTCGCTGCCGTTGAGACGGAAGCCGATGATGAAGTCGTCGCCGCAGATGTCGCGCACGGCGTGCAACACTTCCAGGTGCATGCGCATGCGGTTTTCCAGCGACTGCGGGCCGTATTCGTCGTCGCGTTTGTTGTTGATTTTCGACAAAAACTGGTTGAGCAAATAACCGTGACCGGCGTGAATTTCCACGCCGACGAAGCCGGCTTCCTGCGCGCGGCGGCTCGCCTGGGCGTAGCCGTCGACGAGTTCGGCGATGCGCTCTTTGGTCAGCGGTTCGGGAATTTCGCCGGACAACTCGAAGGGCACGTCCGACGGCGCTTCGGGCGTATGGCCGGTCATGAACTCCGAAGCCTGACAGCCGGCGTGGTAGATCTGCAGCATCGCCTGGCTGCCGTGCGCGGTGATGCGCGCGACCAGCTCGGCGAAATCGTCGACGCGGTCGTCGTCGCTGATGTTAAGCATCGTTTCGGTGCCGCTGCCGCGCTTGGTGAAGTACGCGGCCTCGACGATGATCAGCCCGCACTCGCCTTTGGCGCGCGTTTCGTAGTAGTCCATCAGCTCTTCGTAAATGACGCCGTCTTCGTCGCCCATGTTGGTGTCCATGGCGGGCATGACGATCCGGTTGCGCAACGTGACGCCCTTGATCGTGAAGGGCTCGAGCAGCTTCATATCGCCTCCACAGGAACGGGATGAGAAAACGGCCACCGGCTTTGTGCGTCCGATCGGCCGCACCGATTTCAATGAAGGTACCCTAACTATCCGGGCAGGTCAAAGCAGGATAGGACGATCATCCGGATGAATTTTCAGTGCACGTAACCGCCGTACACCCACCGCGATTGCGTCGGGTGAATCCGCCACCAGTTGTTTTCCACGGCGTAACCGTTGACCGGCTCGCCGGCGTTCAGCGCGCCGAGTTTGGGATAATCCTTGCCGGGCCCGCTGCGGATGTTCAGGGAATCGGCGGTGACGTTGCCGCAGCACACCGCCGGCTTGGCGGGCATTGCGGCGTTGAGCACCGCCAATTCCTGCCGCACCAACGGAAGGAAATATTGTTGCGCATCGTCGATCGTGTTGCCGTTGAAGAACGCGCTGCCGGGACAGCTCTTCGCGGCGAACCAGTGATGGTAGATGATCGAGCTCGCGTCGGGCGTGAGCATGTATCGCTGGCAGAGCATGGCATTGAGTTTGACGATCGACGTACGCTGCTCGTCGGTCATGGCGTCGCCGCCCAGGTCGAAATTGCCGAGGTGTTCGATGCACAACGCGCCGCCGTTGGCTCCGACGATGCCCGCCGGCGTTTTATCGAACGAGCGGCATACGGCGATCGCGCCGTCGGGGAAGGTCGTCAGGTTTTGCGCGATCTCGCTCCAATGGTTTGTATTAACATGATAGTTTTCCATGCCGGTCAGTTTTGCGAAGTGATTCGAGCCGTTGAAATCAGCATATGACGGA
>CALBTQ010000521.1 GCA_937967875.1 uncultured Pseudomonadota bacterium | reverse complement strand
CGAGTTCGTATTCGGTGACTGGAGTTCAGACGTGTGCTCTTCCGATCTAAATCAAAACGAGTGGCCAATCAACTGAATGTGCTTTACGGACAAGACAAACCGATCTTTCCCGGCTTTACCCGCAATATCTCACTTTCCGGTTTGGAACTGGTCGGTAAGACCATTTATTACCCGAACACAACGATCAACATTTTAATTCAGAATGCGGAGCCGATCGAACTCAAGGGCGTGGTGCGCTGGATTTCCGATATTCGCTATGCGGACAGCCAAAACATCAAGCAGTTCATGGGCGTCGATCTGATCGCCGCGACGCCACAGTATGCCGAATTGGTGAAAAACAGCGCCGGACAATTCGCCGACAAGCGAACCGAACCGCGTTTCGGCAAGGTGTATAAAGTCGTTTTCGATACGCCCGAACACCTGATGGAAGAATACACGCAGGATATTTCCAAGGGCGGTATTTTCGTGCTGACGGAAAATCCGCCCGCGATCGGCACCTATGTTTCGATGCAGATCGTCATCGCCGAAACCGGCGAGTCCATCAGCGCCGAAGGCGAGGTCGTGCATGTGGTTTCCTTGGAGCAGGCTGAGATGAACGGAGCCAATCCGGGTATCGGCGTGCAGTTCACCAGCTTTCCCGGTGGGGGAAAAGAGATATTGGAAAAATTCATTCAAGCACTGAAAGACAGAATGCGCGAATAGCCGCGCGCTTCTTGTAAAATCCTAACGAAGCTCAGCAGCCACAGCCGTCACGCCGTTGGCGGGATTTTGCTACGCTCAATCGTTCGTCAGCAACCGCAGCCGTCGTCATCATTATCATTGTCATCGTCATCGATGGCGTCGTCATCAGACGAGTCGTCGTCAATTGCGTCGTCGTCGGGCGTGGAATCATCATCGTCGTCGTCATCGTCGTCCGACGTATCGTCATCGGGAGCGGTGTCGTCGTCATCGTCGGTCGGATCGTCATCGTCATAGGGACCGTCCCCCGGAACGATGCCGTAGTAATAGGCCATCCAATAGGCGATGGAGTAATCCATGCCGGGACCGACCCGGTTGGCCGGCTCGGTGTTGCAGGAAATGTGATATGGGCTGCGCTGCCATATCATGTCCGACCAACAACGGTCGGCGAAATCGTGCGGATCGCGGGTGCGCTCATCGATGCCGAACAAATCCTCGAGGAAGGGAAACATGTCCTCCAGATTGCTCATAAACACGGAGAACTGATCCAGCGGCAGATCGGGCGGATCGCCAGTGAAGGCCTGGTTGGGCGCATCGTGGAAGAGGGTCAGCGTGTTGTTGACGTCCGCGGCGATGCCCTCGACTTCCTCCGGATCGCATGTGCCCAGGCGATGGCAACCGGCGAGGTACACGGCGTCGAACCAAGCGTTGTGCGTCCATTCGGTCCATTTGCGCACGTTGAAGGTCCAGATTTTCCAGAGGTGTTCCAACGACGCGCGATCGGGAGTCAGGCGGAACAGCGGCAGAAACGTGTTGTGGCTGAGGTTGAAGCCGTAATACTGCCCGTAGGTGTTGAGCCAACTGAAGGTGTCCAGCCAGAGGTAGCTCCAGTATTTGTCCAGCAGTTCGTAGAAGAGATCCCAGTAGGTCGGATCGGCGTCGCAGGCGGCGGCCTGCAGCACCCAACTCAATTGCATCGAGGGCAGCACCTTAGCGGCGCCGTTGCCGTGGGCCACGCCGTTCTGGTCGTAGATCAACCAGCGATTTTCCTTCAGCGTGTCGATCACGTCTTTCAAATCGGCGCGGATCATCGCCCGTATTTCTTCGTCGTCGAGGGCTTCATAGGCCATCGACATGCCCAGCCACCAACCGGTGTATTGATCGCGGCTGGTGTCGTCGACCCAATAATAGCCGGCGTATTCGCCTTCGCCCAGCACCTTGTGCGGGTGGTCGACGCCGTATTCGCGATTCCACGGTTCTTCGTCCAAAGCGACGAACCGCGCGACAAAGCCCGGCGTTTGCGTAACATCCTTGACCAGATGCAGGTAGGTGGCCATACGCCGCACTTCCTCGCGCGCCGCCTCGTCGCCGGTGGACAGGTAGCGCAACGCCTGGCTGGCCGTATACATGCCGCTCCAGATGGTCGAATCGCCGCTGCCGCGCAGACGCTCCAACTCGGTGAGCGTTTCGTCGGTGTACATCTGCTCGCAGACGCCGCCGAGCGAATCCCACTCATCATAAGGACCGAAGCCGTTGCTGGCCCAGGTCTGGATGTAGTCGATGTAGTTCATTGCTTTTTGATGCAGCACCGGATCAGGTTCGGCGGCGGTGTCCGTCAGACTGAAAACCAGCAGGAGCGCCAGAGTGATCGTCAGGATGGAAAAACGCGGCATGATTTACCTCGGAACGTTGTTTTGCGGTGTTTTACCCTAGATTTGCATGTCTTCCAAACGATTAATCAAGGAGGCAAATTGACTTGTTTACTTTTAAATGGAATGATTCTTCGAAACGACCTGTTGCTTACGCCTGAGAAAACAAACAAATTTTGATATTGGATGCTCAAAGTGCCCCCCAAAATCATGAAGCGTTCCGGCATTGCATAAGGGTGGATTGTCGTGAACCAAGCAGATGGAAATGGCATGTTCGACAAGATTGAAAAAGAACAGTTGCTGCAAATCATTCTGAAAAACGATGCGGATCCCATTTTCTGCAAAAACGACCTTCTGCAATACACCATGGTCAATCCGGCCATGGAAAAACTGCTGAACCTGCCGAGCGATAAGATTTTGGGGAAAAAGGCCGCCGAGTTTATGGAGGCCGAATCGGCGCGCATGCTCCAGGAAATGGATGAGTTGGTGCTGCAGGGGCAGACGATCCGGGAAACGCGGGTCGTCAAGCTCGACGAAAAGCCCCGTACGTTTGTTTTCGTCAAGGAGCCGTTGAAGGATGAGCAGGGGCGCATCACCGGCATTTGCGGTCTGGTGCGCGACATTACCGAACTGCAGCAGGCCGAACGGTTGTTGCGCTTGCGCGAAGACCGTTTGAAGGCGCAATTCCAAAGCATTCCAGTGCCCACCTATACCTGGCAGAAAAAAGAAGACGATTTCTATCTGAGCGATTACAACGAAGCGGCCATGAAGATCACGCATGGAAAAATTGCGGAGATGGTCGGGAAGAAACTCGGCGAATTCTATATAAACCGGCCCGATCTGATCGACGATATCAACAATTGCTACAACGAAAAGAACGTGTTCGCCCGCGACATGGCATATCATTATGCGACCAACGGCGAGAAAACATTTCCCTCGCAGAAGTATGCGTTCGT
>CALBTQ010000520.1 GCA_937967875.1 uncultured Pseudomonadota bacterium | reverse complement strand
CAAGAACAAACGAAGTGTCGCGGCGGAAAATCAAGGTGATGGAACCTTGGGCGTCGGCGGTTTGAGCGACGCCGGGCGTTTGTTGTCGAAGGTTGCGTTCCACAATTCGGTGAAAAACGCCCGTGCGTTGGCGCCGAGCATCCGCGTCTTGTACCCGCCCTCCTGTACGACCAGCGTGGGCAGACGCAGCGCGCCGACCATGCGTCCGTTGTGTCCGAAGTCCGCCGCCAGCAACGGCCACGTGCCGGTCGGATCGCCCTTGGCCGGATCGAAGCCCAATGCCACCACCAGGTACCGCGGCGCGAAAGCCGCGACGCGGGCCAACGCCGCCTGCAGCGTTTTGCGGAAACGAGCGGCGTCGATCGTCTCGGGCAACGGATAATTCACATTGAAACCTTTGCCCGGACCTTCGCCCGTCTCCTCGGCAAAACCGGAAAAATATGGATACGCCACGCTCGGATGTCCGTGGATCGACACGGTGAGCACGTCGCGCCGTCGCGCGAAAATCACCTGCTGGCCGTTGCCGTGGTGATAGTCGAGATCCAGAATCGCCACCTTGCCCGTGCGACTCAGATAGTGCGCGACGATCGCCGTCGAATTGAAATAGCAGAAACCGCCGAACGCCCGCCGCTCCGCGTGATGCCCCGGCGGGCGCACCAGCGCGTAAGCCAGCCGCGCCCCGTCCAGCAGCGCCTGCGCCGCCGTCAACGTCGCGTCCACCGCCCGGCGCGCGGCCAGAAACGCGTTGCGGTTCAGCGGCGTGAACGTGTCGATGCAATAGTAGCCCGCGCGTACCGACAACTCGCGCGGCGGCCGGGCCGCGTTGCGCAACGGGAACACGTAGGGGAAAACCGACTTGCCCGGCTCGACGTTTCGGCACACGCGCTTGAGGTATTCGTAAAAATCCTTGTCGTGCACCGCCAACAGGTGCTCGTCGGAAAAGTGCCGCACCGGCATGCGCGCGAACAATCCGGTCGGTTCGATGCCCCGCAGCAGCGATTTCACGCGCACCGGCGACTCGACGTAGCCGCGCTCGCGCACGTGGTGAATCTCGTAGCGATCGTTGACCACCAACGCGATGCGCCGATCCGGCGGCGCCTCAGGCGACGGCGCGAAGGAATGATTCTCGCCCGCATAACGCGGTTCGCGCAGCCGCACCGGATCGTCGCGGAACGAACGCACCACGCGCTGAATGTACGCGGGCGTGGCCAGATCGGCGTACTTGCGCTCGAGAATCGCGCGCACCACGCGCCGCGCTTCCGCCCGACGCAAGGGCCGATCGCGGCCCAGATCGTCGAAGACCAGCAGCGGCGGGCAGGTGTCCTTGGTCGATACCGGATCCTGATAACCCGTGCCCGCAATCGGCCGCGCGCCGAAGCCTTCGTAAAAACGCAGCCGCGCTTTGTTCTGTCGCAGCAACTCCGTTTCGGCGCACATGGAGGGATCATCGGGCAAGCACTCGAAGAACAATCCGATTGCGCCCAGCGACAGCGCTTCGAAGCGCACGCGTTCGTACAGCGCGCCGCCCACGCCGCCGCCGGTTTTCGTCGGGCTGGTCGAAATGTAATCGAGAAAACAAAAATGCATTTCCGGTTCGTGCGTCAACAGCGCGAAGCCCTTGATGCTTTGCCGATTGCCTTCGGCGAGAAAGAGAATCGAGCGGAAACGATAACGTAGCGGATTTTGCATCTTGTCGGGCAACGCGGCGATCTCCGCCGGGTCCAGCCCGACGATCTGGGTGCGCAGGATGCTTTGCACCTCGTCGATCGCCCGTTTGTTGATCGGCAAAACCGCATCGTAAATTCGGCGAATGCGAAACATACTTTTCTCCGTCATCGACAATATGAGAGACGATCGATTCTACTTGAATTGACGACCGGAACCAATCGGCGTTGGTCAGCGACGCTCGGACAATTTGACGAGAAACGCCTTGGGCGCCGGATCGCCGGTGTAACCCAGCGCCAACGGATCGACCGTACGGTTGGGCAGAAATTCGATGGTCGCCCCCGGCGGCACATGCAGCGTTATGTCGGCTTGGTCGGCGAGGCGATACGAGACCGGCGGTTCGTCGTCGATCGTTATCCGCAACTCGTCGACGCCCTGGGCGATGAACGGCGCGATGAAATGCAATTGCCGTTCGCCCGGCGGCAGCAGCAACCGCGCCCGCTCGCCGATCCACCAGTAGCCCTGC
>CALBTQ010000519.1 GCA_937967875.1 uncultured Pseudomonadota bacterium | reverse complement strand
TCGTCAATGTCCTCGTGCTCGAAGATCCTCCGCACCCGGCGTTGCCTTATCTGCGTGTCGGCGGCGGCGCGCTGACGATCCTGTTCACGTACCCGAGTAAAAATCCGCTAAAAACGATCGCGCTGGGGCTGGCCAATTTTCCGCTCGAAGCAATGGGCACGCTCTCGGACACCATCAGCTACATTCGTTTGATGGCCGTGGGGCTGGCCTCGACGATCCTCGCCACGACCTTCAACGATCTGGCCGCGCAACTGGCCGCGAGCGCCACCTGGCTGGCCGGCGCGCCGGTGCTGCTGTTCGGCCACGGCCTGAACATCGGCCTGGCGATGATCGCCATTTTCGCGCACGGCGTACGCTTGAACATGCTCGAATTTTCCAAATGCCTGGGAATGTCCTGGAGCGGCACTCCCTACGAACCGTTTTCGCTCGACGGCGCAAAAGGAGGATGACGATGGAACTCTTCGGCCAAATGGGCTTGGTGCTGGCGTTGGGCCTGGGCGCCCTGGGCAGTTCCCTGGGCATCGGCGCGGCCGGACAATCCGCCGCCGGCGCCTGGGCGAAGGAAGCCAAAGCCGGGCAGCGGCTGAGCTTCACCTACATCATTTTGCTGGGCATGCCGATTTCGCAGACGCTCTACGCGATGATCCTTATGCGCAAGATGGTCGCGCTTTCGCCCGAAGTGGTGGCCGCGTCCGGCGGCCTGCTGTTCGGCCTGGGCCTAGCCGGGGGCCTGGGCGAAATGTTCAGCGCCTGGATGCAGGGGAAAATCGGCGCGGCGGCCGTGCGCTGCTTGGCCGAAGGCGGTCAGGGCTTCGCGTTTCTGATCATCGCGATGGGCATCGCCGAAACGGTGGGAATTCTCACGCTGGCCTTTTTGTACATCGCCGTGCCGGGTTAAAACAGCGCGTACAAAAATCCGTTGCTGCGTTCGGCGTTGAATAGAATCAGCAATATCAAACCGCCGTAGAGCGCCAGGCCGATCCCGATGTCGATCAACCAACGTTTGAGCATCGCTTATCCTCCCAAGCCCAAGAGCGCCAGGTACAAACGCAATGCCTCGCCCAGCGACATGTAAAACAAAGCCCACCCCAACGCCACGAAGTGGAACGTCACCGCCCAGGCCAACGCCTTGCGCGCCTTGCTCTTGGGTCGGTGCCAGCCGTATGTTTCGCGCAGCTTGCGCCAGACGCGGTAGACCGTCAGGCCCGCGCCGTGGTACAGCCCCCAGGCGATGAAATGCCAGCCCGCGCCGTGCCACATGCCGCACAGCCCCATGGCGATCAGCGTGTTCACGCCCGCGCGCGTCAGCCCTTTGCGGTTGCCGCCCAACGGATAATAAATGTACTCGGTGATGAACGCGGTCAGGCTCATGTGCCAATGTCGCCAGAACTCCGCGATGTTCGTGCGTAGGTACGGCCAATTGAAATTCTCGCGGATGCGGATGCCGAACAAGCGCGCCACGCCGACGGCCATGTCCGAGTAGCCGGAAAAATCGACGTAGATGTACAGCGTGTACGCGTACAGCGCTACCCACATCCAGCCGGCGCCGTAGGTCTGCGATTCGCGCATCAGCTTGGCCCACTCCAGCAGAAAATCGGCGAGCACGATCTTCTTGAACAAACCGGCCGCGATGCGCAACGCGCCGGCGCGCAAGTCTTCCAGGGTCGGCTCCGCGCCCGCCGCCACCTGCGGCGCGAAGGCCTCGTAGCGCTCGATCGGCCCGGCGGGCAGCGTCGGGAAAAACAGCGCGTATCCGGCGATCGCCCAGGCGTTGCCCGGCTCGTGCTTGCCCTGCGCGACGTCGACCAGGTAGCTGATCATCCGGAAGACGAAATAGCTCATGCCCAGCGGGCCCAGCCAACTCGGCGCGTGCACGCCGGCCAACGCCGGCAGACCGGCCAGACCCAGCAGCCAGTTGCCGTATTTGCCCGCCGCGAGCATGACCAATAGTCCGGCGACGCCCGCGCCGACGCACCGGCGTTTGGCCGACGTGCGATGAATCCGCACGCCCCACCGGCTCGTCCAGACGACCATCGCGGCAACGACGCCCAACGCGGCCGCGCCCTCCAATGCGAAGACCGCGACCGACACGAGCGTCAGCCAATGTCCGCGCCGGCGTGCCGGCAGCAGGCGATAGACCAGCCACGCCGCGCCGACCAGCAAAGCGAAGGTGACGTCCGTCCAGTTCATCGCGCCACCTCGACGGCGATCGGCTCGACCAGCGCGCGCGCCAGTTGCTCGTGCCCCTCGATCAGCAGGTGATCCAGATCGCCGAACCAGCGCGATTCGACCGCGTCGGTCAGGTTTTGCAGCTTGTAACGGTTGCGCCGCACAACCGTCAGCGTTTCTTGCAGGAAGCGCGCGTATCCGCGCGTCGATAGAATCTTGCGTTCGTCGTTCATCGTCCGGTTGAACGGCGTGATGTACGGCAGCACAACGAAGTCGTTTTCGCGCGCCAGAGCGAGGAACTGTTCGAGGAAAAAGAAGTTCGTGTTCTCCGCGCGCGGCGGCAGCTCGGCGTAGGCCTTGTACAGATACCCGACCTTCACCTCGCTGAGTTTGCGCCAGCGATAGGGCTTGCGCAGAAACGGCTTGGGGCGGTTCGGATTGACGAACTCGTCGCCCAAGGGTTCGGCCAGATTTTTCATCAACGCCTCGCCCAGCGGGTTGGGCGCCCCGCTCAGGCGCTCGCCCCACAGCGGCAGCCAACGCGGCAACGCCCAATGACGGCGGATCGATTAGTTAACCAGAGCCGAATG
>CALBTQ010000518.1 GCA_937967875.1 uncultured Pseudomonadota bacterium | reverse complement strand
CGTATTCGGTGACTGGAGTTCAGACGTGTGCTCTTCCGATCTGCCACCGCGCGCTCGATGATGTTCTCCAACTCGCGCACGTTGCCGGGGTAATGATAGCCTTTGAGAAAATTCATCGCCTCGTGGCTGATTTTCCGGATCGGTTTATCCAACAACTTCGCGTATTTTTCGAGGAAGTACTTGGCCAGCAGCGGAATGTCGCTACGCCGGTCGCGCAACGGCGGCACGATGATCTGGATGACGTTCAAACGGTAATACAGGTCTTCGCGGAACCGCCCGGCGCGAACCTCTTCCTCCAGATTTTTGTTGGAAGCGCTGATCAGCCGCGTGTCGATTTGAATCTCGCCCATCCCGCCGACCGGCATGATGCGCTTTTCCTGGATGGCGCGCAGCAGCTTGACCTGCAACTGCATCGGCAGTTCGCTGACCTCGTCGAGAAACAACGTGCCGTTATCGGCGATTTCGAACAGGCCCTTTTTATCGCTGATCGCGCCGGTGAAACTGCCGCGCTTGTGGCCGAACAGTTCGCTTTCGAGCAGTTCGCTGGGGATCGCGCCGCAATTGATGACGACGAACTGGCTGTTCTTGCGCGCGCTGTGCACGTGGATCGCCCGAGCGACCAGCTCCTTGCCCGTGCCCGTTTCGCCGCTGATCATAATGTTCGTGGGCGCCTTCGCCACGCGGTTGACCATATCGTAGATTTCCAGCATACGCGGATGGCTGCCGATCAGGTTGCCGAAACCGTAACGTTCTTCCAGTTGTTGTTTAAGAGCGATGTTCTCCAGGCTCAGTTGCCGCTTCTCGACGGCATTGGCCAGGATGTGCCGGATCTCGTCGACCTTGAACGGCTTGGTGACGTAATCGTACGCCCCTTCCTTCATCGCCGACACGGCGTCCTCGTGGCTGGCGAACGCGGTGATCATCAACACGGGAATCTGCGGATCGATCGATTTGGCCTTGCGCAGCACTTCCATCCCGCCGACCTTGGGCATCTTGATGTCGGAGATGACCAGGTCGAAACGTTCGCTGTCCAGCAGGTTGCACGCGCTTTCGCCGCCGTTGGCGGTGGTGACCTCGTAGCCTTCCTTGGTCAGGAAAATGTCCAGAAATTCGCGCATGGACAGTTCGTCGTCGACGACCAACACCTTGGGTTTCATTGAATCTCCTCGGCAACCAAATCGTTCCCGATCCTAGCGGACAACTTCGCAACCGCGCAAGGGCAATAAGCGTAACAATTTTAAGGAAAATCCTTCTCCCACGGATAAGCGGCCGATATTCGGACAGTATCGGTCAGGCCGCATATGCCGATCGGTACTACGTCAACCACCGCCCCCACAGCACAACGACCAGGAATAATTCCTGGACCTATGATTTTTCATTGTTCGCAGCCTCGG
>CALBTQ010000517.1 GCA_937967875.1 uncultured Pseudomonadota bacterium | reverse complement strand
GAGATCGTATTCGGTGACTGGAGTTCAGACGTGTGCTCTTCCGATCTAGTCTCCCATTCCCGACGGCTTGCAGCCGACGCAGTAACGGCGAGATCGTCCACGCGCCCTGGGGCGAGGGAGGAACCTTATGTACACCAGACGGCCGCGCAACGACAAAGAATTGCAATTGGATATCTGCATCAACGAGGATGTCAGCCCGTGGCAGACCAGCGGTTTCGACCGCTACTACTTCGTGCACGAGGCGTTGCCCGAACTCGACCGCGATAAAATCGACATCTCCACCGAATTTCTCGGCCGCAAGCTCGCCGCGCCGCTGATGATCGCCCCGATGACCGGCGGCATGGAAACCGGCACGAAAATCAACAAGCACCTGGCGCAGGCGGCGCAGGAACTGAACATCGCCATGAGCGTGGGCAGCCAGAAGGTGGCCATCGAAGAGCCCGAGCTGGCCGCGACGTTCCGCGTGCGCGACGTTGCGCCCGACGTGCTGCTGTTCGCCAACATCGGCGCGGTGCAGCTCAATTACGGTTACGGGACCGAGGAAATGAACCGCGTGGTCGAGATGATCGAGGCCGACGCGCTGTGCCTGCACCTCAATCCGCTGCAAGAAGCGCTCAAGGAAGACGGCAACGTCAACTTCGCCGACCTCGCCGAAAAGATCGCCATGTTGGCCAAGGAGCTGCCGGTGCCGCTGTTCGTACGCGAGGTGTGCAACGGCATCAGCCCGCGCACGGCCAAGTTGTTGGTCGACGCGGGCGTGCACGGCATCGACGTGGGCGGCGCGGGCGGCACGAGTTGGATGATCGTCGAGGGGATGATCGCCAAGGACGAAAACCGCAAGCTGATCGCCGAGAGTTTTCAGAACTTCGGCATTCCGACCGCGCAGTCGCTGCTGAACGTGCGCGAGGTTGCGCCGCATTTGCCGCTGATCGCCACCGGCGGCATTCGCTCGGGCAAGGACATCGCCAAGAGCCTGGCGTTGGGCGCGGACCTGGCGGCGATGGCCGATCCGCTGCTCAAACCGGCGCTGGTCGGACCCGAGCGCGTCAAGCGCGTGCTGCAGCGGCTGATCGACGAATTGGAAATTCTGCTGTTCTGCATCGCCAAGCCGAACCTGAAGGCGCTCAAGGAAGATCCGGAAGTGTTGCACCAGTACAAGGCGCTGGGGCCGCAATAAACGAAATCACTGATTGTCGAGGCGACGGCGGTACACCTGCCGGCCGCGATGCTGCATCTTCATCGCGAAATCCAGCGAAAGATAAAACAGGGCGTTGTTCATCGCCTGCGAAACCGGGCCGCCGGGCACGAGCGCGCCGGTGACGCCCGCGGTCATGCCCAGGCCGGTGTCCGGGTCGCTGACGCGGATGGGCACCGCCGGCCGCCGCCCGGGGCCGCCGATGCCCGACAGCAGCAGGCTGCGCCGGTTGCCGGTCGCCGGCTCTTTGACGACGACCTCCAGCGACAATTCGATGCTCACGCGCGGCTCGCGGCCTTCGCGCATTTCGAAGTAGGGATTGGTCGGCAGACACACCAGGTCGAAACCGGCGGTCGGCTCTTCATCGACGATCCGCACCTCGTCGAAGACCAGGGAAGCGCTCGCGGCCAGCCCGGCGATCGTCGCTTTGGCCAGGCGTTCGCCGACGCGTTCCTTCTCGGGAAAGGGCGTGACGAACGCGCCCATCGCGTCGGTGCGCACGATGGCCACGCGCAGCGGAAATTGCGGCATGTCCGGCGGCTGCTCGGCGATCAGAAACGGCTCGTCGGCGACGAAAAACACCTTGGCGCAACCGGCGGTCAACGAGCACACGCCGAGCGCGACAAGCAGGAATAGACCGACCGAAACGGGGGGAAAACGTTTTTGCATGCGCTTCATGGTAATGGGCGATAGACAATGCCGCAAGCCTCGTTCTTGACACGATACGGTCCGCGTGGTACGCGTCAAAATCATGCCAATGGATGAAAAATACGGAGGAAATCCATGAGACGGCAGATCACCATTTCGTTGGTTGTTTTATTGGCGGTCGTTTTGTTCGCGCCGGCGGCGCAGGCGGCGAAGAAGTCCGGCGGTATGGGCATGACCAGTTTCGATGTCGCCGTCGATTTCGGTCTGCCGATCGCCGGGTTCATTCCCTACGGCTCGATCGACGACGAGGACGGCGAAGACCTGGGCAGCATCTCAGGCATGGGCAACGTGAGCTTCCCTTATCTGGGCTTGCACGCGGCGTTGTATCCGGACCGGGGTTGGTACATCCAGTTCGATTTTCTGACCTACCAGCGTCAGAGCGGCGAAGCGACGATGAGCCCGGAGGACGAAGACCTGGACGACCAGGATTTCGACTTTGTGGTCAACCGCTTTATGTTGCTGGACGCCGGGCTGGGCAAGGTGTTCGGCAAGAACAAGCGCGTGCGCCCGAAGGCCGGCGCGGGCCTGGGCGTGCATTACATGAGCTTCTTTATGGACGTTAAACACGGTAAAGACGAAAGCGCGTCCGGCTGGGCGATCGGTCCCTTCGGTCAGATCGGCGTGGACGTCACCGTGACCAAGATCAAGAAGATGGGCGAGCTGTTCGTCGGCGGCAACCTGCGCCTGGACCTCATCTGGAACTGGCAGCCTTACGAGTTCGAGGACTCCCATAGCGAACTCTCGACCGTTTACCTGCCGCTGAGCGCGTTCCTGTCGACCGGTCTGCGTTTCTAAACGAAAACGAGCGCGATCCATCGGGGCCTCTCCAGGCGGGAGGCCCTTGGTTTATTCGCAGGCGAGGCGTTGCACGAGCGCGCCCTTGGGCGTGCGGTCGGCGGTGGCGAACACGTCGGCGGGAATGAAGGTGCGGCCGATCTCCAGACGAATTTCCTGCAGCGGACCGGCGGTCAGATCGATGGGCAGCGGACCGGACAGCGTGACCAGCTCGGTCTGATCGACGATCCGCTCGGCCAACAAATTTTCTCCCAAGTACAGTCGCAGCGGCACCGGACCGTCGTAGAACGGTCGGTGAATGTAGAGCACCGCGACGACGCGCTGCTTGTCGGCGCAGGGCAGCAGCGCGGTGGCGGTCGCGCCGATCCACGCGCCCTTGTCGCCGGGCGGGTACCAGCCGACGAGCAATTGCCCGGGATTGTATGTGCCGGTCAGCTCGATCTGCGGCGCGTAAGCCGCCTGTGCTTCGGCGCTATCGCCGGTGAACAGGTCGATCGCGAAACGCTTCACCCCGCGATCATAAGCCAGGCGGCGAATGAGGAAAAATCCCTCGTCGTGCAAAGCGGCGCGCACTTCGTCCTGCGGATCGTACACCGCGCCGTGGTAATCGATCAGCCACAGGCGCGCGTGCTCGGTCGCGGCCTCGTGCAGACGCGGCAGTACATCGGCGCGTCGCTGCGCGAGATCCATCGCGAAGACCTCGTCGGTGAACAGCGACTGCAACGGTAGGCGGCACGGCTGCGTGTAATAGGCGAAGGCGTAGGCCTTCTCCTCATGATAGGTCAGGGCCAGGTCGCCGGGACGCGCCTGCGCACACACCTGCGCGGCGGCCTCGCGCCAATTCTGCCGCGCGTATTGCGGATCGGTGCGCTCCTGCGCTGTCGCCGCGAGCATCGGCACGAGAATCAGCATCAGCAACGCCGCGCCGACGACCCGGTGACGCGCGCCCATTTTCACCACGCCGCGCGCGACGATCAGCCAACCCAGGGGCATGAGCAACAACAGGTGACGCACGTCGTACAGCGGTTGAAACGCCAAAGCGAGCAGCAGCAAAGCGACCGGCAGCGTAAATAGGAGGAAGGTCAACAGGTGCGCTTCGCGGCGTTCACGATCGCGCAGGCCGCAGGTGAAGGCGACGATCAACGGCATGGCGGCTACGCCCAGAAGCATCAGCAAGCGCAACGGATCGTCGAAGGAAAGCAGATACGTCGGCAGACGGTCGGGCGTCGCGCCGTTGGCGAAGTAGACCACGCTTTTGCCCAGCACCTCGGTGAAGGACAGCGCCGGCCGCCACGACTGACCGCGCAACAATTGGAAGGCGAAGATTTTAAAAAAGGGAGCGAACAGCACGAGCGCGCCCGCCACGCCGAACAATGCGAACGCGATGCCGCGCAGCCGGGCGCGATGTGCCGCCGCCGCGCCGGTCGCCAGGGCGCCGCCCAACGTCTGCGTTTGCGCATTGCGCTGCCACGAGGCGAGGGCGGTCAATTGCATCATCGGCGCGAGATCGGCTTTGGCCCGCCGCGCATCGCGTACGACGAGGAACATCAGCAACAGCGTGTGCGCGCCCAACACGAAAAAGGCATAATAATGCGTATGCAGCGCCGCGCCCAAACACAGCGCATAGCCGAGCGCGTCGCGCTTTTGTCCGCGCGCGAGCAGGTGCAGCAAAAACGTCGTCGCCAGCACGATGCACAACAACGCCAACGTGTGTGCGCGCACCTCGCGCGAGCAATAAATCGACAGCGGATGCAACGCGGCCAACAACGCGGCGATCAAGGCCGTCGGACGATCGAACAACGTCGCGCCCAGCCAGTACATCGCCAGCACAACCAGCAGACCGAACAACGCCGACGGAAAACGATAGAATGTCTCGCCGTCGCCGCCGCGCAGCCACGCGTGCAACAGCAGATAAAAACCGAAGGGATTGGAGTCCTTTTGCGCGGATTGTTTGAGCATCGTGTCCAGCGGGCGCTGCGCAAAAACGACCGTGTGCATTTCGTCGTCCCACAAACTCGGTCCGGCCAGCGCGGCGAAACGCACGACCGCCGCCAGCGCGAGAATGAACAGCAACAACAGGACGCCCTTGGTCTTCACTAAATTTTCCGCCCGCGATGATTTGCCTTACTCTAGCGGATGTCGTCTTAAATAAAAACGGACCCCGGCGGCGGGGTCCGCACGATGCGCATAGCGCGGCTATTCCATATCGGCGGTCAGCTTGAGGTTGCGCGCAGCGTACACTTCGTCGACGCGTTTGGCGAAGGCGTGGTGCGGCGCGTGGTGCAGCAGGTCGGGATCGGCCTGCGCCTCGGCGTGAATCTTGCGCAGCGCATTGATGAAGCCGTCGAGCGCCTCGGGCTCGAAGGTTTCGGTCGGCTCGATCATCAACGCGCCCTTGACCACCAGCGGGAAGTAGACCGTCGGCGGATGGAACCCGTAATCCATCAGCCGCTTGGCCACGTCCATGGTCGCGATCTCGTTGGGCAGATCTTTTTCGGTGAAGACCACCTCGTGCATGCACGGCACGGGATGGGGCAGATGATACAAATCCTGCAGCGCCGCGCGGATGTAATTGGCGTTAAGCACGGCCATTTCGCTGGCCTTGCGCAGACCCGCCGCGCCCATCTCGCGAATGTACGCATAAGCGCGAATGAGCACGCCGACGTTGCCGTGCCACGCGCGCATGCGGCCGATCGACTGCGGCCGATCGTTATCGAGCTTGTAGCCGTCGCCGTCGCGCACGACGATCGGCGCGGGCAGGAAGGGCGCGAGATGCTCCTTTACGCCGACCGGTCCGGCGCCCGGGCCGCCGCCGCCGTGAGGCGTGCTGAAGGTCTTGTGCAGATTGTAGTGCAGCACGTCGGCCCCGAAATCGCCCGGCCGCGTGATGCCCATGATCGCGTTGAGGTTCGCGCCGTCGTAATAGACCAGCCCGCCATGCTCGTGGACGATCTTCGCGACCTGCTCGATGTTCGACTCGAACAGGCCCAGCGTGTTCGGATTGGTGATCATGATGCCGGCCAGATTTTCGTCGCAAGCCGCCGCCACCGCTTCCGGATCGAGGATGCCCTGTTCGTTGGACGCCACCGGCACGACCTGGTAATTGCAGATCGCCGCCGAGGCGGGATTGGTGCCGTGCGCGGTGTCGGGAATGATCACCTTGTTGCGATGATTTTCGCCGCGCGCTTCGTGATAGGCGCGGATGAGCAGCATGCCGGTCAACTCGCCGTGCGCGCCGGCGGCCGGCTGGCAGGTGACCGCGTCCATCCCGGCGATTTCGGCGAGGTCGCGCTGCAGTTCATAGATCAGTTGCAGTAGACCCTGGTGTTCGTCGGCCGGATGCGCATTGGCGAAGCCGGCCAGGCGGCACAGGTCCTCGTTGATTTTCGGATTGTACTTCATCGTGCACGAGCCCAGCGGATACAGGCCGTCCTCGATGTTGTAGTTGTATTGGCTCAGGCGCACGAAGTGCCGCATCGCCTCGACCTCGCTGACCTCAGGCCAGGCGGCGTCGGCGGCGCGGCGCAACTCGGTGGGCGGCTGCGCGGGCGCGGGCACGTCCGGCGCGCCCAGCGAACAACCGACGCGACCGGGCGTCGAGCGCTCGAAGAGCGTCGGTTCGCAATAAGCGATCCCGGTGCTGCCGGGGGTATCACACGGACCGTACAATTTCGACATAGCGGTCGATCTCCTCACGGGTGTTGGCTTCGGTGACACAAATCAAAACGGCGTTGTCCAAACCGGCGGCGAATCCGGCCAGCGGCAGACCGCCGAGGATGCCTTCGGCGTCGAGCGCGGCCAGGACTTTGTCGGCCGGAGCCTTGGGAATCCAGGCGAATTCGTTGAAGGTCGGCCCGGCAAAGGGCAGCACGCCGACTTCGGCCAGGCGGGCTTTGAGAAATTCCGCCTTGGCGTAGTTGGCCTGGGCCACGTCGCGCAGGCCCTGCTTGCCGATCAGCGCCATGTAGACGCAAGCGGCGAGGGCGCACAGCGCGTGGTTGGTGCAGATGTTGCTGGTCGCTTTTTCGCGGCGGATGTGCTGCTCGCGCGTGGAGAGCGTCAGGCAGTACGCGCGATCGCCCGCGGCGTCGACCGTCTGTCCGCACACGCGGCCGGGCATCTGGCGCACCAGTTTTTTCGTGGTGGCGAACACGCCCAGGTGCGGCCCGCCGAAGGACAAAGGAATTCCCAGCGATTGTCCGTCGCCGCAGGCGATATCCGCCCCGGCTTCTCCCGGCGGCGCATACAGGCCGAAGGCCAGCGCTTCGGTGAAGGACTGAATGAACAGCGCTTTCTTGCCGGCCAGCAGCCCGCCGATCGTCTTGGTGTTTTCGATCACGCCCAGGTAGTTGGGCGATTGGACGATCACCCCGGCGGTTTTGTCGTCGAGCAACGATTCAAGCTGCGCCAAATCGGTGCGCCCGTCGGTGGCCAGCGGCACGTTGACGAGCTGCACGTCCATCCATTTGGTGTAGGTGCGCAGCGTGGTCAGCGCTTGCGGATGCAACCCCGCGCTGACCAGCACCTTGTCGCAACGATTCACGCGCTTGGCCATCAGCGCCGCTTCGGCGACCGCGCTGGCGCCGTCGTACATCGAGGCGTTGGCGACTTCCATGGCCAGCAAGCGGGCGATCATCGTCTGATACTCGAAAATCGCCTGCAGCGTGCCCTGGCTGATCTCCGGTTGATAGGGCGTGTATGCGGTGTAAAATTCGCTGCGTTGCAACAGGTGATCGATCGCCGCGGGAATGTAATGGCGATAGGCGCCGCCGCCGGCGAAGGTCGTGCGACAACAGCCCTGCTGGGCCAGACCGTTCAGGTGCCGGGTCAGCGCCTGTTCGTCGAGCGGCGCGGGCAAATCGAGTTCGCCGGCAAAGCGCAGGTTCTGCGGAATGGCGGCGAACAGTTCGTCGATATTCTTGACGCCGATGGCGCTCAGAAGACGGGCAACGTCATCCGAGGTGTGCGGGATGTAACGCATGTCAGCTCCGCGATGTTATTCCGTTTCTTCCGCGAGGTATTTTTCGTAGGCGGCCGCGTCCATCAACGCGTCCAGTTCGGCCGGGTCGGACATCTTGATTTTCACCATCCAGCCGCCGACATAGGGGTCGCCGTTGACGGTCTCGGGCGCGTCGACCAGCGCTTCGTTGGTTTCGACCACTTCGCCGGAAACCGCGCAGTAGATGTCGCTGACGGCCTTGACCGATTCGACCACGCCGATCGCATCGCCCGCGCCGAAGGTCGAGCCCACGTCGGGCAGTTCGAGGAACACGATGTCGCCCAAGGCGTCCTGAGCGTAATCGCTGATGCCCATGACGGCGACGTCGCCTTCCACTTTGACCCATTCGTGATCTTTGGTATAGCGCAGGTCCTGAGGAACGTTCATCCTATCTCTCCTTTATTGTTTGATAGGGTTGCGGATAGTACGAGCGGCTCCGGCGATTTATCGACCGCCGGCGCACCTGTTTTAATTTGGTTACGGAAAAAAATCGAAAGTGCGCCCCCTGGTTTGTGCCGCCTATTGTTGTGTCGGAAACACCTTCAAAAGTGCGCTAAGTCTAGGCGGTCGATAGGCCTTTGTAAAGTCCTGTGAAAGAGGAAACGACGAAAAAAAGAGGGGGTCAGTCGGCCTTGGCGGCCGGTTTGGCGTCGGCCTTCGGTTTGGCGTCGGCGGTGCTTTCCGCGGGCGTGGACGAACCGGAACTTTCCGGCTTTTCGGACGCCGCGTCGCCGTTTCCGTTCCCGTTGCCGTTGCTCGGATTTTTGCCTTTGTAGTCGGTGACGTACCACCCGTTGCCCTTGAGGTGGAAGCTGGAGAGGCTGACCAGTTTTTGCAATGCGCCGCCGCATTCCGGGCAGACCGTCAGGGCCGGCTCGGAGATGCGCTGCATCTTTTCGACATGCGCGCCGCAGCTTTGGCACTGGTATTCGTAAATGGGCATCAGGTGCTCCTCGACAAAACGAACCGGTAACCGGCTTACCGGCGAAAAAAATAATCGTTTCTGATTTATTGTCAAGGGGCGCAGGTCATTCTTCGAGCAAGGCGCGTGAGATGACCAACCGTTGAATTTCGCTGGTTCCTTCATAAATGGTGAGGACTTTCGCGTCACGAATCAGCCGCTCGACGACGTATTCCTTGGTGTAGCCGTAGCCGCCGTGGATCTGCACCGCGTTCTTCGTCCAAACGTTCAGCCGTTCGGTGGCGAAGAGCTTGGCGGTCGAGGCCTCGCGCGAAAATTTCTTCCCGTTCTCCTTGAGCCAGGCCGCGCGCAGGGTAAGGTTGCGCGCCGCTTCCAGCTCGGTGGCCATGTCGGCGATGAACCACTGAATCGCCTCGAGGCGGCCGATCGGTTTGCCGAACTGCTCGCGGATTTTCGCGTATTCGACCGACGCGTCCAACGCCGCCTGGCCGATGCCCACCGCCTGGCTGGACACGCCGATGCGCCCGCCGTCCAGGGCCATCATCGCGATGCGGAAGCCTTTGCCTTCCTCGCTCAAGAGGTTGGTCGCCGGGATGCGACAGTCTTCGAAAATAAGCGATACGGTGTTCGAGCCGCGCAGCCCCATTTTGTCTTCCGACTTGCCGACGGTCAGGCCGGGCGTTTCGCGCTCGACGATGAAGGCGCTGACGCCGGCGGCTTTGAGATCGGAAGAGCGTCGTGTAGGGAAAGAGTGTAGATCTCGGTGG
>CALBTQ010000516.1 GCA_937967875.1 uncultured Pseudomonadota bacterium | reverse complement strand
GGAGACGAACTCGATCTTGTAGCTGTACACTTGCCCCGGCGTCACGTTCGTATCGGTGAAGCTGTATGTGTCCTGTCCGGGCGTAATGAGCGTATCGTTGATCGGCGTGTAGGCTTTGCCGCCCGTCGAACGCAGCACGTTCCAGCCGGCGGCCGCAGTCTCGATGATCGGCGTCCACTCGATCGCGATGTTCGCGCCGCTCTGGTACGCATCCAGTTGCCACAGGTCGGCGGCGAGCACCAGCGAAGGATCGCGGCTCAGGCCGAGCGCCAGCAGGTGCGCCGGGTAATTTTTCTGCACCACTTCGGGGATGATCGATGCTTGCGGATAAAAGCCCATCGGATTGAGCTGGGTCGGATCCATCTCGAAGGTATACGAGATGATGCCCAGTTCGCCGTACGCCCAGTCGGTCGTGTCGCCGGTGGTGATGTACAGGGCCGAGGCCTGCTGCGGATTGTAGCCGTTGAACTCGGCCATGTATTCGGCCAGATGCTTGTGAGTTTGGTAACCAATTTGATCGGTGATCCGCGGGTATTGATGACCCCAGGGATACAAGATCAGCCGGGCATAGGTATGCAGCGAAATCAGCACGTTGATGTTGGAGTGGGCGATCAGGAAATCGCGCACGGCCGCCGTTTCCGGCTCGGAGAAAGCCGCCGTGCCGTGGTATGTATCGGAACCGGGGTACCCGGACGATCCGGCCCCGCCCCACATGTATCCATAGTTGCGGTTCAAATCGACGCCCATGAAAGACGAACCGTCGTTGACGCGGCGATTCTTGCGCCACATCTTGAACGACGCGCCCGACTGATCCCATTCGGCGCCGTCGGGATTGACCGTGGGCACCACGAAAATTTCGCGGTTGTCGACCAGGTAGGTGACATAGTCGTCGACGCCGTAATTTTCCAGGATCTGCTGCGTCGTATACAGCACCGACTCGACGGTGAGGATCTCGCGCGCGTGATGCTGGCCGCACAGGAAGAATCCACCTTCGTCGGTTTCGTCGACCGTCGGATTATCGCTGATTTTCAAGCCCCACAGCTCGCGCCCTTCGATGCTCTGACCGATGGTGAACAGCTCGGCGATGTCCGCATAGGTGTTCGCCCATTCCTGCAACAAGGCGGTTGCTTCACCGTAGTTGTGATAGTCGTCGTAGGCGGGCGGAAACTTTTCTTGCACGTCGAGGACTTCGACGCGATAGCCGAGTTTGCCCACTTCGTCCAACTCGACTAGCGGCACTTCGGCCCATACCCAACCTTCTTCCAGATTGACGTAATCGATCACGTAACCGCGATCGGCGATTTCCGTTCGCTCGAAAACGTCCTGCGTGTCGATCCGGACAAAAGCGACATCCTCGGCCATGGCCGACGTCGCCAGCAGCAACACCAATATCGCCAGCGTAAAAATTCTGCCCTTCACTGCTTTTCTCCTTTTTGTCCTTACCTCGTTCCGCCCCAACGAAACGACCTAATGTATGGTGTTATCATCGTGCGGGCAAGACCCAACGGATTTCCGGCCCGATCCCGCCGCGCGGCCTGTTTCCGCAGCTTGACACGACCTTCGGGAGTGCTACGATTCGCCAGCAGCGGCGAAGGGTAAAAAAGAACATTCCGCGGTCAAAACAAGGCAAGCGATTTTGTCTTCCACCACGAGGAAGGACGAGAGATGAAGGTATCCGCGATCATCCCCGCACGTTATGCCAGTCAGCGCCTGCCCGGCAAACCGTTGTTGGAAATCGCCGGCCAACCGATGATCGTGCACGTGTACGAACGCGTCAAACTCAGCCAATGCCTGGACGACGTGATCGTGGCCACCGACGACGAACGCATCGCGAGCGTTATCCGCAGCGTCGGCGGCACGGTGGCGATGACCCGGGCCGACCACGAAAGCGGCACCGACCGCGTGGCCGAAGTGGCGCGCGAGCTCAGCAGCGACCTGATCATCAACGTGCAGGGCGACGAACCGCTGTTCAATTGCGCGCTGATCGACGACGCCGTCGCGCCCTTCGAAGCCGACGACACGTTGTTGCTCGGCACCTTGCGGGCGAAAATCACCGACATCGACGACGTATTCAATCCGAACACGGTCAAGGTGATCGTCGATCTGCAGGATTTCGCCTTGTACTTCTCCCGCGCGCCGATCCCCTTCGCCCGCGGTCTGATGTCGCTGCACGGCGGCCGTCCGAGCCTCAGCGGGCTGCCGACCGAGCGCCCGACCTACTTCAAGCACCTCGGGCTCTATGTCTACCGGCGCGACTTTCTGCTCGCCTACGCCAAATGGCCCGGCACCGTGCTGGAGAAAGTCGAAAAGCTCGAACAACTGCGCGCGATGGAACACGGCGTGCGCATCAAATGCCCGCTGACCGAACACAGCACGATCAGCGTGGATACGCCCAACGACCTGGCGCGCGTCAAGGAAATCATGGAATCCGGTTTGCACGAATGACGCCGCCGCGCAAGGAAAGGGATCCGGCGATGGAGCGAGCCCGCCGCGTATTGCGGATCGAAGCCGACGCCATCATGGCGATGGCCGAACGGTTGGACGCGAATTTCAAAAAAGCGGTCGATATCCTTCTCGCCTGCGAAGGCAAAGTGGTGGTGATCGGCATGGGCAAGTCCGGTCTGGTCGGCAACAAGATCGCTGCAACAATGGCCAGTACGGGCACGCCCGCGTTCTTCATGCACGCCGCCGAGGCGCTGCACGGCGACCTGGGCATGGTGCACAAAACCGACGTGGCGATCATCGTTTCCAACAGCGGCGAAACCGAGGAAGTGCTCGCGCTGCTGCCCGCGCTGCGCCGACAGGGTCTGCCGATCATCGCGCTGACCGGCGGTATCGAGTCGAACCTGGCGCGCACCGCCGACGCCGTGCTGGACACCTCCGTCGCCGAGGAGGCCTGCCCGCTGGGACTGGCGCCGACGGCCTCGACCACGGCGCAACTGGCGATGGGCGACGCGCTGGCCGTGGCGCTGCTGGAAGAGCACGGATTTTCGCAGAAGGACTTCGCGCGGTTTCATCCGGCCGGCCGGCTGGGCAAACGCTTGCTGATGCGCGTGTCCGACCTGATGCACTCCGGCGACGATCTGCCGCGCGTGCGGCCCGATACGCCGGTGATGCAAGTGCTGATGGAAATGTCGGCCAAGCGTCTGGGCATCACCGCGGTGGAAGACGAGCACGGCGCGCTGCTGGGCGTGATCACCGACGGCGACCTGCGCCGGGCGCTGCAAAAATTCAGCGACCTCTCGTCGCGCACCGCCGCCGAACTGATGACCTCGGCGCCCAAGACGATTCACCCCGACGCCCTTGCCTCGCGCGCGGCGCACGTGATGGATAAAAATTCGATCAGCGTGGTGTTGGTGCGCGATCAGGAGACCGACAAGATCGTCGGTATGTTGCACCTGCACGATCTGCTGCACGCGGGCATCATCTAACAACCACAGTCGTTTTCGTCATCGTCATCGTCGTCGGCGGCGTCGTCATCGTCATCGCTGTCGTCGTCACCCTCGTCGTCATCGCCGACCGCGTCGTCGTCGACCGTATCGTCGTCGTCATCGTCGATCGCGTCGTCGTCGGCGACATCGTCGTCGGCCGGCAACTCGCCGAATTGTTCGACGACGGCCAGCGGCTCGGGAAAGTCGCCCAGGCGCACGCCGCCGACGGCGAACAACGGCACGGCGGCCGAACCGACGCGGTAACGCGGCTCGGCGGCGGCGGGACCGGCCGTCCAGGCGTTGTCGTCCGGATCGTAAACCCAGCAAGCGGCGGCAACGGCCTGATCCTGCACGCCGTGGCAGGCCAGCAATTCGCCGTCGAGCGCGCCCGCGGCGCCGCCCCACCAGGCGACGGGCAACGCGGCAATCGTCGTCCATTCGTCGCTCGTCGGATCGTACACCTCGCCGGAAGTCAGGTGCAGCGGCGTGGGGTCGCTCGCATCGATGCCGCCGTAAACGTAGAGCAGGCCGTCGAGCACCGCGCTGCCGTGATAGCGGCGGGCTTTGTTGAGATCGGCCAGTTGCGTCCAAGCGTCGTCGGCCGGATCGTAGCGCCACGTCTGCGCCGAACTGACATCGGTTTCGTCGCCGCCGCCGACCAGGTATAACGCGCCATCGAGCGCGTCGAGCGAATGCCCGTAGCGCACCACCGGCATGGCCGCGCCGGTCGTCCAGGCGTCGGTCGCCACCTCGTACAGCCGCAGCTCGTCGACCAACTCCTCTCCGTCGAAACCACCGGTCAGATAAATCACGCCATCGTAAAATGCCGCTGCGCCTTTGGTCAGCGGCGCGGGCATTTGTGCAAGAGCTTGCCACTGTGCGCCGTCATACATTTCGCCCGAGTCGGACACATACACCAGATCGTCGCCGCCGAAGACGAAAACCCGCCCCAGATCGTCGACCGCCACCTGCGGATCGACGCGCGGCGCGGACATCTCCGGCAACGTCGTCCATTGCGCCAGCGCGGGCGCGCACAGCAACATCGCCGCCAACGTCAACCAAACACGCGCCCTCATCGTCCGCCTCCCTTGCGCGCCGTCGCCCGTAACGTGGTGTCGGGCGGATACTCGATGAACAGCGAATACGGCCAGCGTCCGTAAGTCGAGTACTGCAACGTGTAGGCTTGCTTGGTCATGTCGATCTCGTCGATTTGATTGTAAAGCGACCAGTCGGTGGTGAAGTACGGCAGCGCCTGCGGGTCGTCGCCGAGGGCGAGTTCGGCGATGAAGCCGGTCGCGCCGTTGGCGATGGACGCGGCGGGCGCAAACTCGACGCTGAGCGTTGTCGGCGCGTTCACGTCGTAGGTCCAGGGGTCGACGTGCACATCGGCGGAGGCCGACGCGACCAGCGTGGCGTCGTCCGAATCCTCGCGCACGCGCAGGGTGACCGTGTTTTCCGTCGACGAGCGCCCGGGCACGTCGTACAAAACGACTTGCAAGGTGACCGTCGCCGGCGGGCTGACTGCCTCGATCGAGGTAATCGACACGAGGGCGTCGTTGGGATACCAGTTCATATCCATCACAAAACGTCCGTCTTCCACGGTCATTTGGTCGGGCAGATAGTTGGCCAGCGACTGGATGACGCCGGACTTCATCATCTTTGCCGACCAATTGGGAAAGACATCGTAGTAGCCCTGCCCATTCGCGAAGGTAAGCAAAATCGTCGGCGGCAACAAATAGTATCCTTCGTCGTAGTAAGTATCCCAGTACGCCGGGGTGATCGCCGGTCCGCCGAGCAGGCGCAGCAGTTCATCCCAATCGATGGACAGGTCGGCCAAAGGCGTGGGATCGGCGCAACCGGAAAGAGCGAAGCGGTAGAGCGCCTCGCCGCCATGATGCGTCGCCGGAATGCGTCGCGGATCGGCCAGAAAATACGCCACCCATTTGGCCGCGCGCTGCGGCGACATTTTCACGCGAACGCCGAAGTAGTCCTCGTACATGGCCAGGTAGAAATTGGTGACTTCCAACAGCCGCCGGCGGCCGTCCTCGTTCAGCAAAAAGTGGTCGACCATCTCCCGGTAGATGTCGAAGGCCGGCTCCATGAATTCCAGGGCGCCTTCGATAAACGTTTCGACCTCGCCGGCCGGATAATCGTCAAAATAGCCGACGACGACGTCGAGTTCGCCGATGCGCCCGCGCACGGCCAGGTGCTGCACCAGCATGTCCTGGGCGACGATATCGCCGGCGTTGTGCATCAGATTGCCCAGGGCGAACGCGAGCTTCCACTGCTGCTGCGGATACAGCGCCAGCGCGTCGTCGAGCAGATAGGAATTGAAATGCCGATTGTGCGGATCGACCATATTTTCGTCGACCTTGCCCGGCGCGTCGTCCAGATCCACCAGCACGCGCGCGATGTCGGGCCAGATCGCGCCCAGACGCAGCATCATGATTTGGCGCCGGAGCAGATCGGCGTTGTGTTGCGGATACGGCAGCGGATTGAGCTCGCACAGGGCGACATAATAATCGGCTTCCCGCATGTGGATGGACGGACCGTACGCCTGCGCCGTAGCGGCAAGCGCCAAAAACGCCAGCGTGAAAATGATTGCTTTTTTCATGTCGATCTCCGACCAAAAAGCGAAGGCATGAGACGCCTCCCCATTTGGGGGGAAGTACCCATACCTTTATCCAAGTCGCGGGAAAGATCAACAGGCGGTGTGTCTATTGCGTTTTCGCGCCCGTTTTCTTTTCGTGGCTGTGACGGACGATCTCCCCGCGGATGAGGTAGATGACGTCCTCGGCGATATTGGTCGTCTGGTCGGCGATGCGCTCGAGGTGGCTGGAGGTCAGAAAAAGATTAAGATAAAAATCGAGGCGCTGCGGATCGCGCTCGATGCCCTTATGCACCAGCAGGTAATTGTTTTTGTGCAGCGCATCGACCTCGTCATCGGCCATGCACACCTCGTTGGCCAGCTCGACGTCGAGCTTGACCAGCGCATCGAGGCTTTTGCAAAGCATCGCGCTGGATTTGACCGCCATCTCCTTGAACATGTCCGGCATTTCCACATCGAGTTGCTTGCTGAAGAAACGGGCGCGCCGAGCGAGGTTGGTGGCCAGATCGCCGATGCGCTCGAGGTCGTTGTTGATTTTCAGCACGGCGATGATATAGCGCAGGTCGATCGCGACCGGCTGGTAGAGTGCGAGGATCTTCAGACATTCCTCTTCGAAATCGACTTCCATCTGGTCGATTTTCATGTCGGCGTCGATCACCTGCCGCGCCAGATCGGCATCGCGGTTTTCGATGGCGCGCACAGCCTGCAGCAACTGCTCCTCGACGGCCGCGCCGAGGGTGAGAATGTCTTCCTTCAATTTTTCGACTTGCCGTTGCAAACGAAAGCCCATGGTTTTCTCCGCAGGCTCAACCGAAGCGACCGGTGATGTAATCTTCGGTCTGCTTCTTGGCCGGTTTGGTAAAGATTGTTTTGGTCGGCCCGAATTCGACGATTTCACCCTCGTAGAAAAACGCGGTGTAATCGGAGATGCGCGCCGCCTGCTGCATGTTGTGCGTCACGATGACGATCGTGTATTGCTCTTTGAGCTGCTCGACCAGCTCTTCAATTTTCGCCGTCGCCACCGGGTCGATCGCCGAGGTCGGCTCGTCCATCAGCAGCACCTCGGGTTGTACGGCGATCGCGCGGGCGATAACCAGCCGCTGCTGCTGCCCGCCGGACAACGCGGTGCCCGGCTCGTTGAGTTTGTCTTTGACTTCCGCCCACAGCGCCGCGTCCCGTAGCGCCTTTTCGACGCGAGCGGCCAACTCACCGCGCGACATTTTGTAATGCAACTTAAGCCCGTAGGCCACGTTGTCGAAGACGGTCATCGGAAACGGCGTGGGTTTCTGGAAAATCATGCCCACCTTTTTGCGCAGCTTGATCAGATCGTAGCGCGGCGCAAGGATGTTCTCGCCGTCCAGAATCACTTCGCCGGAGGCGCGCTGCTCGCGGTAGAGCTCGTAGATGCGGTTGTAGACGCGGATGTGCGTCGACTTGCCGCAGCCTGACGGCCCGATGATCGCGGTCACCTTATTGGCGGCGATATCCAGATCGTTGCCCTTGAGCGCGCGATAGGAACCATAGTAAAAATCGAGATTGCGCACCGATATTTTCGGTTCGACGATCGTTTGCGGCTCCATGTCGCGCGGGCGGTCCGGCACCTTGGTGATAAAGCGCACCTGATCGTCCGGCGCGGACAGGTCGATCGAACGGTCGTTCACTTGGTTCGTCTCCATCGTAATTTCACTCATTTGCGTCCCCCGCTCATGCCGACGCGGGCCAGAAGATTCAAGGCGAGAACTGCGGCCATGATGATCAGCGAAGCGCCCCAGGCGATCTGCTGCCAGACGGCGAAGGGCGACATCGCGTAGTTGAAGATCGTGACGGTCAGGTTGGCCATCGGTTGGGCCAGCGATTCGGGCCAGAAGGGGCTGTTGAGCGCGGTGAACAGCAACGGCGCGGTTTCGCCGCTGATGCGGGCCACGGCCAGGAGCGTCCCGGTGATCATGCCGCTTTTCGCGGCGCGGAACACGACGTTGAGCGTCACCTTCCAGCGCGGCGCACCCAAAGCCAGGGCCGATTCGCGCAACGCGTTGGGCACGAGGGTCAGCATGTCCTCGGTGGTGCGGGCGACGACCGGCAGCATGATGATCGCCAGCGACACCGCGCCGGCGTAGCCGGAAAAATGCTGCACCGGCTTGACCAGCATGGTGTACACAAACAGGCCGACGATGATCGAGGGCACGCCCATGAGCACGTTGATGTTGAAGCGCACCAGCGCGCCGAAGCGCGTCGAGCGGCCGAATTCGCTGAGGTACACGCCGGCCAGCGCGCCGATGGGCACACCCAGCACGGTCGCAATGATCGTGATGATCAATGTGCCGACAAGCGCATTGGCCACGCCGCCGCCCTCGATGCCCGGGGGCGCGGGCAACGCGGTGAAAAATTCCCAGTTGATCGCCGCACTGCCCTTTTGCACGACGACCAGCAAAATCCAACCGAGAAAGAAAATACCGATCAATGCGGCGAAGCTGGATAAAACCTTCACCAGCAGATCGACGATTTTGCGCGGTGCGGCGTTGCGCTCGATCATAGGCCGCCTCCGCTCTGTTTACGCACGCGCTTGAGCCACAGGTGCGCGATTACCTGAATGACGAAGGTCACCGCGAACAACACCAGGCCCAGTTCGACCAGCGCGCTCATGTACAGCGGCTCGGACGCCTCGGTGAATTCGTTGGCCAACGTCGAGGCGATACTGTTGCCGGCGGAAAACAGCGAGGCGGAAATCTCATGGTTGTTGCCGATGACGAAGGTCACCGCCATCGTTTCGCCGATCGCCCGCCCCAGACCGAGAAACACCGCGCCCAGCAAGCCCGACAGTCCGTAGCGCACGGTGATCTTGCGCGTCACTTCCCAGGTCGTGCCGCCGACGCCGTAGCCGGCTTCCTTGACCACCTCGGGCACCATGCGAAACACATCGCGCATCACCGCGCTAACGAAGGGAAGAATCATTAGCGCGAGAATGATGCCGGCGGTGAGCATGCCGATGCCCATCGGCGGCCCCTGGAACAGCGGCAAAAAGCCGAGGGTGTCGGCCAGCAGCGGCTGCACGTGATCGGCCATGAACGGGGCGAACACGAACAAGCCCCACATGCCGAAGATGATGGAAGGAACGGCGGCGAGCAGCTCGATGGCGTTGCCGACGATCTTGCTGAGCAACGGCGGCGCGAGTTCGACCAGAAACAACGCGATGACCACGCTCAGCGGCACCGCGAGGATCATCGCGATGACCGTGGACCCCAACGTGACGTAGACGCTCGAAAGCGCGCCGTAGGATTCGGTGACCGGATTCCATTCGGAGGAAAACAAAAAGCTGCAGCCGTATTTCGCCAGCCACCGTTGCGAGTTTGGAACAA
>CALBTQ010000515.1 GCA_937967875.1 uncultured Pseudomonadota bacterium | reverse complement strand
CGAGATCGTATTCGGTGACTGGAGTTCAGACGGGTGCTCTTCCGATCTCGTCTGCTGATCGGCGTCGCTGTTTCGCTGGCCGTCAATCTGGTCATGCTGGCCGGATTGCTCGCCCTGGCGATGCGCGGCGATTTCGATCTGGAGAAGATCATCCCCGTCGATTTCATCAAGCTTGAAGTGCCCAAGCCGCCCGAACCGACCCCGCCGCCCAAACCCAAAGAAACGCCGACTACGCCGCCCAAACAACCGGAAAAGGCGCCCGAACCGACCAAGGCGCCCATTGCGGAAGACCCGACCGAAACGGGCCCGGCGACGATCCAGTCCGCCCCGGTGATTCAGGATTCGCCGCCGCCCGAGGTCGTCAACGCCAGCGAGCTCGACAAACGCCCGAAGGTGATCAACTTCGTGAAGCCCGTGTATCCGGTGCTTGCGCTGCGCGCCAATCGCAAAGGCGTGGTGCGGCTGCGCTTCATGATCACCAAGAGCGGCAACGTGACCAACGTGCGCGTGCTCAGCGAGCCGGCGGGCCTGGGCTTCGGCCAGGCGGCGGTCGACGCGGTCAAGCAATGGAAGTTCGAAACGCCGCGCATCAACGGCCGCCCGGTCAACGCGTGGGTCGTGCAGGCGGTGCGTTTCCAGCCGGAGTAAGAAACCGGATCGTTTGCTCGGTGGCGCTGATACGCATAACCGCCGATTGTCGCCCGGCCTTCGATTGTGTTATTCAACTATCAAGTTCGGCAACCTCTCAGACAATGGAGTTTTAAACGGATGCGTCCGTGGTTGAAATGGTTGTTTTTCGCGTTCGGCCTGTGGGCGGCGCTGACGATGCAGACCATCGTCGTGTTCCTCGTGTTGAACTTCATTCCGCAGGCCGGGCTCAGTTCGTGGGGCCTCCAGGACATGGCTTTTTACAACGCATTCATGGTCTGGGTGAACATCGGGTTTTATCTGTCGTTCGTGATGACGGTGCTGGCGTTGGTGCACGTGTTGGCGGCGCGCAAGGTCCCGCCGAACCGGCGCGCCCTGTGGATTGCGCTGCTGTTTTTCAGTTGCGGCTGGGGCATGATGTTCTATTGGTATTTCTACATTTGGCGCGACGTGCCGACCTTGCCGGTCACGCCGCCGAGCGCGCCGCCGCCGGGCGAGATGACGCCCCGGTTGAAATGAGGGCGTCCGATTTTCGGTATTGCCGGGCGATTCTCGATTGACGGACCGAATTTGGATCAATAAAATAACGGCGTTCCGTTGGGTCTTGTCTGCCGCAGAAGGAAATATTTTTTGGGGGCCATTGGAGGGATGCGCCTGTGCAGACGAATGGGAGTGCGCGCCGGCGGCGTTGGCTCGGCATCGCCGGGTGGGCCGTCGCGTTCGGCGTGGCGACGACCGCGATGGTTTATGGTTGGCGGCTGTTCTGGTTTTTGACCGACGACGCCTATATCACCTTCCGTTATGTTTCCAACAGTCATCTGGGTTGGGGCCTGGTGTGGAACCCGCCGCCGTTTCATCCGGTGGAGGGCTACACGAGCTTTCTGTGGGCGGTGCTGCTGGCGGCGGTCTGGAAAATCGGCGGCGTCGATCCGCCGAGTTCGGCGAACGTCATCTCGCTGCTGTGCGGCCTGGGCCAACTGACGCTGATGCTGCTGTTCGTGCGGCGCATGCGTCTGCCTGAGCGGCTGGCCAAATGGCGGCTGCCGCTGTTCGTGCTGGTCATGGCCGGCGTGTTGAGCAACCGCACGTTTCTGACCTGGCTCAGCTCCGGGCTGGAGACGGCGCTGTTCAACGTGCTGTTGCTGTGGTGGGTCTTCGAGGGAACCGCCGCGCGCGAACGCAAGACCGGCTGGTGGGTGACGCGTCTGTCGCTGAGCGCCGCGTTGCTGGCCCTGACTCGCCCCGACGGTTACCTGTTCGTGCTGGCGACGTTGGCGATCGTCGTCGGGCGACAGGCCAAACGCGTCGAGTTGCGCATGGACGATCCGGAACCGCATGTGCGCGTGCCGCTACGCGAGCCCAATCACGTCGGGCGCACCTGGCTGCATGCGCTGCCGTTGCTGCTGGTGCCCGCGCATCTGGTCTGGCGGCGGCTGACCTACGGCCTGTGGCTGCCCAACACCTATTACGCCAAGCACGTGCAGCCGTGGCCCGAGTCGGGGCTGCGTTACCTGGGCAGTTTCGTCGTCGAGTACGGGCTGTGGGTGTGGGCGCTGTTGGCGCTGGGCGCGACGATCGCGCTGGCCGTGCCCTTCGTGCGCCGGCGCGGCTGGCTGCACGAACGCGTGCCCTCGCATCCGGTGATCGTCATCGGCGCGGTGGCGGCGCATTTCCTCTACTACACGTTGATGATCGGCGGCGATCATTTCGAGTATCGTGTGTACAGCGATCTGGCGCCGCTGCTCTGGCTGAGCGCGCTGTGGCTGCCGACCCGGGTCAGCGCGCGCCCGTGGCCGGCGGCGGCGGCGCTGATTTTCTTTTTGCTCGCTTCGCTGCCGGTGCAGTGGACGGCCTACGAGGAAACGAAACAGTACGTCACGCGCGCCGAAACGCTGGGGCTCATCCGGCCGATCGCCGCACGTTTCCCTGCAATGGCGCAACCGGTCGTGCGGCGCTGGGACGAGTGGCAGAAATGGCTGATCGATCACAGCGTCTGCCGCCGTCACCAGGAACACAAAGCGTTCTGGCTCTGGCAGGTGGCGCGCTATCCGGAACGTTCGGTGGGCGAGGAAATCAAATGGGAGCAGCGCGCGGTGATGAAAGTCCCTTGCGTCGGCGTGCCCGGTTGGGTGCTGCCCGAGGTGGCGATTCTGGACACGCTGGGGCTCAACGATCGCGTGGTGGCGCACAACCCGGTCGTGTTTTATCACCCGCGCAACATGGCGCACGACCGTCGGCCGCCCAAGGGCTACGTCGAGTGCTTCGCGCCCAACGTCGCGGTCAACACGCGCCTGACCATGCGCCACGCGCCGCGCAACCGGCGCCGGCCGTGGTTTCGTTTCGAGTCGCGCACACAGCCGCTGACCGACGAGCGCATCCGCGCCTGCGAGGAGAAATTCTGGCGCTTCATGACCGGCTGGTAAACAATTATGAGTGATGAGTTATTAGGTATAAATTGATGTAATATCAATTTTACACTTGGCGCTCATCATTTACAACCGTCTTTGTCCCTGTGCCGCACGTTTGGCGATAGCCAAAGGTGTGTGGTGAGTCGGTGTTTATTTACGTCGTTTATCGGCCCTTATCCTCGATTTTCGATTGTTGACGAGCACAGCTTTCGCCTGACGGCGATAACTATGGCACACAGGAAAAGCGTCATTCTTTTGTGTGTGGTGAGTTGCGCGGAGGCGCTGATGCGCCGAAAGAAGAGAGGCTTAACGGTATTCGTTTGCCCTCATCCCCGACCCTTCTCCCACGGGGAGAAGGGAGCCCGGGCGTCCGGCTTTTACCCTCTCCTGGCGGGAGAGGGTCGGGCGCAGCCCGGGGGGAGGGCGGCCCGCCGACTGAAGTACGGCGCGGAACAAGACCGTGGCACCTGCTTGTCATAGAACACGGATAAACACACTCGCGTGTATATCAGTGTCACAATCGTTTCTAGTTGCCGCACCCGTCATCGTCGTCGTCGTCGTCCGCGACGCTGTCGTCATCGTCGGTGGAATCGTCGTCATTGATCACGCTGTCGTCATCGTCGGAAATATCGTCGTCGTCGGTGACGTCGTCGTCGGTGACATCGTCGTCGGTGACATCGTCGTCAACTGTGTCGTCGTCGGTCGTATCGTCGTCGGTCGTGTCGTCGTCGGGCGAGGCGCAGACCGGGTCTTCTTCGTCGGTCAGGCCGTTGCAGTCATTGTCGAGCCCGTCGTCGCAGATTTCGCTCGCATCGGGATTGACCGTGTCCAGCAGGTCGTGACAGTCGTCGCCGCCGCAGTAGGTCCAGGTGAAGCCGTCCTGGTCGTTGTCGCATTCCAGGCGCATGGGCGTGTGCGGATCGCCGAAGAGGAAGATCTCGTAGTAGCTCCAACGCATCATCGTGTTGGGCGAGAGCATGCCGATCGTGTCTTCCTTGCCTTTATCCATCGCCCAGCCGATGTGCGGGATGCCGTCGGAGAAGAACGCCTCGGCCAGTTCCCAGTCGTGCACGTTCGACGGTCCGTCGACCCGGCCGGTGAGGTAGAAGCCGTAGCGCGTGTTCTGGAAGTAGGCGAAGGCGCCGCCCACGTGCTTGTTGGTGAACTGCTCGGCCATGCAGTCGACCGACGAGGTGCCGTACACGTCGACGCTGTCGACCGAACCGCTGTAGCAACCCTGCGAGAAGCCCAGGTAGTAGGTCGTGTTATCCAGGTCGCTCACGTCTCCGGGATTAAAGCTCATGTTGTAGGTGCAGTTCGAATGGCCCAGGTGGTTGAGCCACTGGTGCTGGTTCGAGTTGATCGCGTTGACGATCGCGCTGTAGGTGTTGGTGCCGTCGCGATCGTAGAGCGTGGTCAGCGGGATATCCTGGTTGCAGTGGGTGAACACTTCGTCTTTGTTGTCGCCGCCCCAGGTGATCGAATCGGCGTATTCGCCGACAAACAACAGGCTCCAGGGCGTGGCGGCGTCGTTTTCGAAGGCCATGGTTTTGCCGGCCATAATCTGCGCCTCGTAGGGCCAGTCGACGGCGAAGCGGCCGACGTGCAAGTCGAAGAGCAGGTCGACGTCGCCGCCTTCCGGACCGTCGGTGGGTTCGCCCCACAGCGCGTCGCCGTCCATGTTGTAGTTGCCGTCGAGGCAGCCGTAGTACTGGTCGGTGGCCATCTGTTCCTCGGTGTACTGCGAGCCGTCGTCGGGGTCGATGCCGGTCACGTACAGCGGCCGCAGCTTGAGGACTTCGTCGTTGAGATCGGCGTCGCCGACCAGCAGCACGTACTGCAGGCCGTCGGCGTAACGCTCGCGCAGGTAGTTGCGCAGCCGCTCGGGAATCGTGGCGCCGGTTACGCCGTCGAGCACGTCGGGGTAGGTGACCATTTCGCAACGCAGGCCGAACATCTCGGTTTTATGGTCGAGCAGATCCTGCAGCTTGTCCTGGTACTGTGCGGGGGAAACGATCAGATAATCGACCGGCTCGCCCTTGGGCGCGACGGCGGGCGAATACGTGGCCAGCAGGTCGGGGTTGTCCACGCGCTTGGCCAGCTCGATGCGGTCGGCGATCAGCCCGCGGTAGGGCAGGATTTCCGGATCGCGCTTGGCCGCCGGGCGGGTTAAAACGCGGACGGTCAGCGCGGCCGCGAAGGACAACGCCTGCGCCGCCGGATCGTACTGCACGGGGTACAGCGCCACGGGCACGATGGCCACGCCGCGTTTGTACTGCGTATCCAGCGCCTGGAAATTCGCCGCCGGGTAAAGCTGCGTGCCGTGGTAGATCGCCGGATTCGCTTCGGCGACGGCCTGGGTCGGCTCGCTGAAGGGCGCGAACTTCGGGCCCCAGGCGGCCAGTGCATGGGTGAGCGTCACGGCCTTGGCCGCTTCCACGCGCACGCCCACGACCTCGTGGCCCTGCGGAATGGCGATGAACGCGGTGTGCACCGGGACGATCGGATAGCCCGGAATTACGTGCTGGTGCACGCCGACGATCTGCGGTTCGACCGTGCCGTCGGCATGTTCGATCAACTGCGGCGCGGAAAATTGATAGCTCAGCGCGATTTCATCCGCCAGGGCCGGCATGGCCGCCAGCAGCAAAACGACCACGAAAAAAACGATGTGGCGCATAGTACGTCTCCTCATATTTGACAGGCCATTTTAGTGCGAACCGCCGCGCGAAACAACCAACGGACGGCGGCGGCCGTTCGCGGATGACATTGCCGGCCGCGGCTGTTAAACTGGATTGTTACGGGGAGGCGCATGACCAAGCGGAGGCGACCATGCGTGGCAAGCAAGCGGCAATTTTGTTAACGCTTCTACTCGCGCTGTCGGCGGCGGGCGCGGCGTACGCGCAGGCGCCGACGCAGGCCTGGGCGATCAATTACAACGGCGGCACGATCGACCAGGGCCGCACGGTGTTGATCAAGAACGATTACGTGTACGTGATGGGCCGCACTTCGGCCGCGGGCAAAAGCGGCGCGACGATCCAGAAGATCGGCTTACAGGGCGTGAAGGAGTGGACGGCGGAATACCGCCAGACGGCGTTGCAGGCCGGCGCGTTGGATCTGGCCGGCGACATCGCGGTCGACGACGACGGCAACGTGTACTTCGCCGGCGGCTGGTGCAGCGCCTTCGGCCTGGGCGGCAACTGCACGCGGCAGGATTACATCACCATCAAGTACAACAACGCGGGCAAGGAACAGTGGCGGCAGTTGTACCACGGGCCGATCAAAATGGGCGGTTTCGCCTCCGACGTTGCGCTCGACGACGAGGGCTACGTTTACGTGACCGGGACGATCTGCGTGCTGGGCAACGCGCAGCAGGAGTGCATCAACCTCGACGCGGCGACGCTCAAATACGATCCGGAAGGCAACCTGGTGTGGGAGCAGCGCTGGCAGGGCAGCGACCTGACCAACGAGGAAGGCCATTTCATCTATTTCGACGGACAGGATCTGTTGATGGTCGGCATCGGCCGCCTGCCGACGACCAAGGGCGACATCGCCGTGGTGAAGTACGACACCGAGGGCGAGTTGCAGGCCTGGTATACCTTCAACGGCGCGGCCGGCAGCGATGATTATCCGCTGGACGTGGCCTTCGACTCCGAGCGCAACGCCTACATCGCCGGGGCTACGTGCGTGCGGGCCAATCTGCTGGGCGAATGCGAAAACTACGACTACGAGGTTTTCAAGATCGGCGGCGACAACACCATATATTGGTTCCGGAACTGGGAAGGCCTGGCGCAGAGCAATGACGAGGCGCGCGCGGTGGCCGTCGACAGCGACGGCGACGTGTACGTTTCGGGCTACTCGCCGGGCATCGCGCCGACCGGCGTCGATTTCGTCTTGTTGCGCTTCGCGCCGTTCGGCGAAGTGATGTGGATCGTCGACAGTACGCCCTGGGGCGGCGGCGACGAGTGGATCAACGACATGATCGCCCTGCCCGACGGCCAGACCTTCATGGTCGGCGCGCTGTGTCTGGAAGACAAAAAGGACGAAGACTGTTACGACTTCGACTACATTCTCACTTCCTACAACATGTGGGGCGAGCTGCTGTGGAGCGAAGTGTTCGGCGGTCTGTCCGGCAACTATGACGAAGCGCACGCGATGGCGATGGACGACGAAGGCAACATTTACGTCACCGGCGAGATGTGCGTGGCGACCACCGGCGACGCCTGCGACAACTCCGACATTCAGACGATCAAGTACACCTTCTCGACCGGCGACGACGATGATGACGACGATACCGGCGACGACGATGACGATGACGACGATGACAACGACATCGACGACGACGACGATGACGACGACGATGACGATGACGACGACGATGACGACGACAACACGCCGTACCCGAATCCCGAGGACGACGACGAAACGACCGCGCGCGAGGAAGACGACGGCGGCGGCAGTTGTTGCGGGTAGAAAACCTACGCATAAATTCTCCGGCGCTTTGCGTCGACCGATAAACTTGCTACAAAGAGATATCATCCGATAAGCCGGAGGCGATCATGTCGTTCAAGGACAAGCTCACCAAGTTGTTGACGCCGCCGCCCGATCCGCAACCGGGCGTCACGCATTGGCGCGGCGCGGGCAAGTTGGCGGGCGTGCGGTTGCATTTGCGCATCGAGGAAGACGGCAAAGGCGTGTTGATCGTCAACGCGGCGAAGATCCTGCACCTGAACGAAACCGCCGCCGAGATGGCCCAACTGCTGTTGCAGGAAGTCGACGTCGAGCGGGCCGTCAAAACGCTCAAGCGGCGCTACAAGGCGCCGGCCGCGCAACTGCGCGCCGATTACGCCGACCTGCGCGAAAAGATCATGCTGCTGGCGCAACACGACGGCGTGTGCCCGGTCACCTACCTCGGGCTGGAGCGCGTCGAGCCCTTCGCCACGCGCGGCAGCGTACCGCACCGGATGGATCTGGCGCTGACCTATCGCTGCAACAACAAGTGCGGCCACTGCTACGTCGATCGACCGACCGACATGCCGTCGCTGGCGCGCGACGAGTGGCTGCGGGTGATTCGCAAGACGTGGGACCTGGGCATTGCGCAGTTGATCTTCACCGGCGGCGAGGCGACGCTGCACGAAGATCTACCGCTGTTCATCGCCGAGGCCGAGGAGCTGGGGCAGGTGACCGGCCTGATCACTAACGGGCGCCGGCTGGCCGACGCGGCCTACCTGGACACGCTGATCGGCGCGGGGCTCGACCACGTGCAGATCACGCTGGAAAGCCACCTGGCCGACGTGCACGATGCGATGGTCGGCGTGCCGGGCGCGTTCGCGGAAACCTGCGCCGGCATTCGGCACGCGGCGGCCACGGGCCTTTACCTGCTGACCAACACGACGCTCTCGAAGCAAAACGCGACCGAGCTCGAACGGTTCCTGGATTTTCTCGTCGAGCTGGGCGTGGCCAACATGGCGATGAACGGCTTCATCCACGCGGGCAAGGGCGAGGCGCATCCGGACGCCATCCCCGAGGCGCAACTGCCCGAGATTCTCGAGCGCGTGCGCGACGGCGCGGCCGAGCGCGACATCCACTTTCGCTGGTACACGCCGACGCAGTACTGCACCTGCAACCCGATCGACCTGGGCCTGGGCATCAAGCAGTGCACCGCCGGACGCTACAACATGTGCATCGAGCCCAACGGCAGCGTGATCCCCTGCCAGAGCTATTTCGAGTCGATGGGTCATTTCCTCGACGACGAGTGGAAGACGATCTGGCACGATCCGCGGCTGGTCGAGCTGCGCGAGCACACCTGGGTCGACGAGAAATGCGCCGCGTGCCACGACCTGGAAGTATGCGGCGGCGGTTGCCCGCTGTATCGCCGCCTGACCGGCGATTCGTCCAACCCGGGCGCCCATGGCTGCTGATCGCCTGAACGAGCTGCTCGCCCATTACGATCGCCAGGCGACCTGGACGGCGTCGCTGCGCGTGCACGTTTACCGGCAGGTGGGCCTGGGTGTGCGCGAACGCGTGCTGGAGGTGGGCAGCGGCGGCGGCGCGATCACCGCCGAGCTGGCCGCCAAGGCGCGCGGCGAGGCGGTCGGCTGCGACGTCGATCCGGCGGCGATCGCCGCGGCGCAGGCGGCGCACCCGCATATCAAATTCAGCCTCAGCGAACCGCGCAAGCTTCCGTTCGCCGACGCTTCCTTCGATTTCGTCTGCTGTCATTTCACGCTGCTGTGGGCGGCCGATCCGGTCGCGCTGCTGAGCGAAATGAAACGCGTGGCGCGCCCCGGGGCGGCGATCGCGGCGCTGGCCGAACCGGATTGGGGCGGCTACATCGAGTGGCCCGAGCTGGGCTTGCGCGACCTGCTGTGCGTCGCGCTGGCGAGCGAGGGGGCCGATCCGCTGGCCGGACGCAAACTGGCCGACTGGTTCAAACAAGCGGGTTTGAACGAGCAGGTGGGCCTGACCGGCGGGCCGTGGACGACCGACGAGGCCGGGCTGGACGCGACCTGGGAGCATCATCGGCTGGCGCTGGCCGGCACGGTCGACGCGCGCAAGCTGCGCGTGCTGGAGGCGAAGGATCGCCGCGCCTGGCGCGAGGGCGGGCGGCTGGCGCATCTGCCGTTGGCCTGGGCGTTGGCGCGTAAATAGACGAAGCATGTTCTCGACGAGGTGGCATGAGCAATATCGATCAGCCTCTGAAAAGTGAGGGCAAGGCGCTTAATTTCCTCCAGAAGTTCACCTACAGCTTCGGCAACGTGGGCACCAACCTTGCGCCGGGGCTGGTCGTGGGATGGATGATCTACTTTTACACCGGCCGGCCGGTGAGCGAGGGCAGCGAGGAAACGATCCTGCTGGTCGGCGCGGGCACGATCGCCTTTTTGAATTTCCTCGGACGACTTGTCGATTCGCTGGCCGATCCGCTGATCGGCTATCTGTCGGATCGCTGGCAGACGCGCTGGGGCCGCCGCATTCCGTGGGTGGTGCTCGGCTCGCCGATCCTCACCCTGTTTTTGATCATGATGTGGTTCCCGCCCGACGATCACGCGTCGTTGGCCAACGCGATCTGGCTGGGCGCGGCGTTGTCGGGCATCTGGTTTTTCTATACGGCGGTGGTCGCGCCGTATTTGTCGATGCTGCCGGAGATCACACCGTACACCGACGAGCGCGTGGTGCTCTCGACGTATATGTCGTACTTCGATGTGGTGGGCATGCTGCTGGCGTCGCTGGTGATCGGCTTCGTCTTCGAGGCGTTCGCCGGCGGGCTGACCCTGGGGCCGATCGTGCTGACCGACGGGTACAAGGTCGGCGGCATTCTCATCAGCGTTTTGATGCTGATCAGCTTCTGGATTTCGGTGATCCTGGTGCGCGAACGGCCGCAGCACGAGATCAAGAAAATCGATTACAACTTCCTCCGCGCCGCGCGCGAGTGCACGAAGAATCCGGCGTTTTGGCCCTACATCGCGACGGTGTCGCTGTTGCGGCTGGGCGTGGATATTCTGATCGCGATGATCCCGTTCATGGTCATCCGCCTGATGGGCTACGGCGAAGCGGTGGCCGGCGCGCTGCAGGGGGTGATCATCATCATCGCCGCGCTGTTCTTCCCGTTGACGGCGTATCTGGCCAACAAGGTCGGCAAGAAGCGGATGTTCCTCATCGGGTTGCTGTGGTTCGCTGTGCAGATTCCGCTGCTGGCGCTGGTGCAGCATTTTCCCTTCGTCGGCTTCGCGGTTGCGGCAATTGCCGGTTTGTTCGGCGCGACGATGAGCGCGAACGCGGTGATGCTGGCGCATTGCATCGGGCTGTTCGTGCTGGCGTTTTATCCGGTCAGCGCGGCGCTGGTGCTGCCGCGGGCGATTTACGCGGATATCATGGATTACGACGAGAAGCTGACCGGCTACCGGCGCGAGGCGATGTACAACGGCATGGAAGGTCTGATCACCAAATTCGCGGCGGGCGTGGCCGGGGCGCTGGTGCCGCTGATGGTCGTGCATCTGGGCGGCACGCCGTCATCGCCGTGGGGCATTCTGCTGGCCGGGCCGTTGTGCGGGCTGACGTTCTTTCTGGGGTGGGCCGCGTTCCGCAAGCACCCGTTCGAGTATTAGTCCGTACTAAACCCACGGCCTTTGGCCGTGTGACCCAAAGAGGTTCGAC
>CALBTQ010000514.1 GCA_937967875.1 uncultured Pseudomonadota bacterium | reverse complement strand
GACCACCGAGATCTACACTCTTTCCCTACACGACGCTCTTCCGATCTCGCCGTGTATGCAGAGCCGCACACGGGCAACGAACTGCAAACCGTCGCCCAGATCGACGCCCCGACCATCGACGGCGCGATCGACTACGGCGAATGGGATCAAGCCGGCAACGCGATTCTCTTTGACGACGACGTCGACGCCCTCGTCTATTTCTTTTACGGTCAGGACACGCTCTACCTGCTCGTCGAGTACCTGGGCGACTCCGCGCTGACCGTCGACGACGTGCACGGCGTCAACGACCAGTTCGGTTTGTATTTCGATCCCGAAGGCGACGGCTGGGACGCCGACGGCAGCGACGGCATGTACTTTTTCATCACCGCCGACGAAGGCGACACCGTCGTGCGTTTCCGGCCGATCGACGGCCCCGATTACACCCTCGGCGATCCGATCGACGATCCGGCCGGCGTGCAGGGCGCGATCGGAGACGACGGCGGCTACGTAGTCTTCGAAGCGGCCATCGCCGAAACGAACTGGTATTCGGCGCGCACGATCTACGCCACCGCCTCGCTGTGGTTCTTCGCCTACGACGCGGCCACCGGCGAAACGGCCGACTGGCTCAACCTCACGGCCTTCAACCGCTACCGAGACCCGGCCAACTACGGCACGCTGACCATCGGCGACGAACCGACCGACGACGACACCCTCGACGACGATACCGTCGATGACGACACCGTTGACGATGACACGGCCGACGACGATGTCACCGACGACGACGCGGCTGACGACGACGCGACCGACGATGATTCCGTCGATGATGACGACACGCCCGGCAACGACGACGATGATGATGACAACGACGACGGCTGCGGGTGCTGATAATGCGGAACGTCGAATGCCGAACGCGGAATGACGGCAGAGAATCGTCATCCGAAGTGTGAGAAATTTCCGCTCGATGTACCTATAACCATGCCTTCTTAAAACTATGCTTTACATGAAATATTTTTAATACTATCGTCGCCTTGGACCAATTGGAAAGGAGTCTGGATATGAAACTCTTCGAAAAAGCGTTAATTCTTATCGCCTTTGTTTTGTTGCTCGCTTCGAGCCTAATCGCCGCCGTTCCCTCCTCCTCCACTGACGAACTGACTTGCGAACAGGCCTGGGGCTTCTTCGACGATTGCGGCTTCTACCTGGAAGATGAAGAAGGCAATCCCATCGACATCGAAGACATCATCGTTTGGTGCGAATACGGCGAGGAATTTTACGGCACCACGGGGTACCAGTGCATCGTCGACAACATCGGCAACTGCGACGACATGGCCGATTGCATCATTGACGCGTTGAACAGCTATATCGACGACGACACCATCGACGACGACGATGACGACGACACCTTCGACGACGACACGAGCGAAATCGACTGCGATGAAGCCTGGACGGCCTTCGATGATTGCGGTTGGTACCTGGAAGACGCCGAAGGCATCCCGATCGACGTCGAGTATCTGATCGACTGGTGCGAAGATGGGGAACTTTTTTACGGCACCAACGGGTACCTGTGCATCGTCGCCAATTTTGACGACTGCGACGACATGGCCGAATGCATCGAGAATATTCTGACGGGCGACGACGACGATGACGACGACTTCGACGATGATGATGACGACGATTTCTTTGACGACGATGACGACAACGACGATAACGACGACGAGCCCGAAGGCGACGATGACGATGATGACGACACGCCCGGCAGCGACGATGACGATGACGACAACGGGTGTGCGTAACCGCGTCGTTAAGCGAAGTTAAATTTCACCAACCTTGTTCGTCCGCCGGCGGTGCGGCACAATGCGCGTATTCCCTGATGTGAAAGGAGCGCGCCGTGCCGCCGATCTATCTCGATTACAACGCCACCACGCCCATCGATCCCATGGTGCTCGCCGCGCTGGAAACCGCGCTGCGCGAACAGTGGGGCAATCCGTCCAGCGATCACGTGTTCGGCCGGACGGCCAAGGGCCTCATCGAACGTTCGCGGGCGCAAGTGGCCACGCTGGTGGGCGCCGATCCGGACGAGATCATCTTCAGCGGCGGCGGCACCGAGGCGAACAACCACGCCATTCGCGGCGTCGCGATGGCCCGGCGCGACCTCGGCCGACACCTGGTGACCACGGCGATCGAGCACCCGGCGGTCAGCGAGGTCATGTCCTTCCTCGCGCGCGAGGGGTGGGAGGTGACCGTCGTGCCGGTCGACGAATACGGCCGGGTGAACCTCGACCGCGTCGCCGCCGCCATGCGCGACGACACCGTGCTGGTCAGCGCGATGCACGCCAACAATGAAATCGGCACGGTGTTGCCCATCGAACAGATCGCCGATATCGCCCATGCACACGGAGCGCTGATGCACACCGACGCAGCGCAGTCGCTCGGCAAGATTCCCGTACGCGTGCGCGAGTTGGGCGTCGACCTGCTCAGCGTCGCCGGGCACAAGCTTTACGCGCCCAAGGGTATTGGGGCGCTGTACGTGAAAACCGGTACGCCGCTGGACAATCTCGTTTTCGGCGCCGGTCACGAAGCCGGTCGCCGACCGGGCACCGAAAACACGCCCTACATCGTCGCCCTGGGCCTGGCCGCGAAAATCGCCCTGCGCGATCTGCCGCAAAACATGGCGCACTACGCGGCGATGCGCGACCGTTTGCGCGACACGCTGCTCGCCCGGCTGCCGGAAGAACTCGTGCGCGTCAACAGCCTCGACGGCGCGCAATGTCTGCCCAACACGCTCTCGATCGGTTTCGCCGATTGCGAGGGCGACCGCCTCTTGCGCGCGCTGCCCGACATCGCCGCCGGCACCGGCGCGGCCTGTCACGCGGGCGGCGTGGCGCTTTCGCCGATACTCCAGGCGCTGCGCATTCCGCTGAAGTTCGCCAAGGGCACGCTGCGCCTGACCACCGGCCGCGACACGACCGCCGCCGACGTCGACCGCGCCGCGTCGCTCATTGCCGAAAAGGTGTTGGAGATTCTGCGCCGTCAGTGACGCTGTTGATGATCGTGGCCGCCGCGCCGCTGGTGCAACTCGAAGGCCACGCGCCCGATCCAGGGGAAGAGAATCGGATCGTCTTTATACTGCGCCGCGTAGTTTTCCAGAATCTGGTTGTCGCTCCGCTCCTCGCCGGTCATCTGCCCCAGAATGTCGTACAACGTCGAGAGCCGTTCGCGATGCTGCGCGATGCCCTGCGCGAACAGCGCGAGATTCTCGCGGCTGAACGCCTCGCGGTTGGTTTCCAGCAGCATCTGCCGGTCCGCGGCGAACACCGCTTCGGGCGGCGCTTCGTCGCCGTCGCCCAGATGCTTGATCGCCTCGGCCGCGCCCGCTTCGGCGATGCGCAGCAGATTGTCGGCCGCCGCGCGCGATAACTCCACCGCGCCGGTCTGCACGTATTCCAGATAAAACCGCGCGAGATGCGCGTACTGCACGATGTCCAGAATTTCCGACGGCCGGTCGGTCGGATTGAGCGGACCATCGCGGGTGTCGCCCGCGTCGAAGAACGTGGAGATGTCGTATTCGCGTTCGCCGGTCGCCCCGCACGATTCGCACTGCACGCGCACAATCGCATGCGGCGCACCCTCGACGTCCACGACCGTCTTGCCGATCTGCGTTACGGTTCCTCCGCAGGCGCAGCCGCCCAGCATGATGTCCAGCGTGATTTCCAGGTCGGAGTGCGCGCGCACCATCAGGCGCTCTTGGCTTGCGGCTTGGCTTTCACCACCGGGTAGTGGTCGCTGAAATGATCCAGCAGCCAGCGCTCCAGGCGCAAGTTGGTCAGTTGCGGCATTTCGATCGGCGCGGTGTGGCTGCCGCGCGGCACGGTCAACAGTTCGCTGCCCTCGATCATCTGGTGCATCTTGTCGCTCAGCCAGCCGGGGGTAAACGTGTCGCGCTCGCCGGCGATGATCAGCGTGGGCACCTTGATCTGGGGCAGAAACTCCTCAGCGGTATGGCGCGCGGCGTAATCGAGCATCTTGGCGAACATCCGCAGATCGATTTTGCCGATGAACTGCAGGTAAGGGAAGAAATCCTCTTCGCGGATCATGTGCCCGTTGATCTCGCCGTGCGTGGCGATGAAGTACGCCAGCTTGGTCGGCACGATGCGGCGCCAGATCGCCTCGGGCGCCCAGGGCGTGAGTACGAACAGCGGATACAAAAACGGAAAGACCGTATCCAGCAGCTTATTGTCGTGGAAGGTCTTGAGCGGATAGCCGTAGCTGCCGCACATCGGCACCAGGCCCAGCGTGCGCTCCGGATACTGCCGTGCGAATTCGAAAATCACCTGACAGCCCATCGAGTGGCCGACCATGATCGCCTTATCGACCTCGTCGTCGTCCAGCACGTGGCGGATGTCCTCGACCAGATCGAGGATCGACAGGTTGTTCGTGTCGCGCGGCATGGCGCTGTCGGCGTGACCGCGATAATGGCTGTGCACCAGCCGGCAGGTTTCGCCGAACATCTGGCGCGTGTATTTCCACACGTACCCGTCGCAGCCGATGCCGTCGGCGAAATACAGCGGCAGGCCCTCGCCGGTGCTGGTATAGGCGATTTGCGTGCCGTCGAAACTGGTGACGCGTCCTCGTTTTACCCGCTTCATGGCCCATCCATCATCGAAATAAATATTGTTTGCACAATAGAAAGAGGCCGCGGTCCTTGTCAAGGCAACGCGGCGAAAAATGCTCAATCGTACGCCGGGTAGATCAGCAGGTATTCCTCCAGCGGATAGAAGTGACTGACCACCGGCGAGCCCATCGTACGCAGGTCGCAGCCGATCCAGTAACCGAAGCTGCCCGGGAACATCGCGCTGTCCATGAGCACGCTGATCTGCCAGTCGCCGCCGACGATCTTCGCCAGGCGCATCGACAGTTCGCTGCCGTCCTGGTAGACGATGCGCGGCAGGTTGTCCGCGTCGGCGCGCAGGCAGGCGTCCGCGCCCTTGTTGCCGATCGCGTCAACCGTCTCGGTCGCCCACGCGCCAT
>CALBTQ010000513.1 GCA_937967875.1 uncultured Pseudomonadota bacterium | reverse complement strand
CCTTTTAGCGTCGCGCCTGGAGGGATTTGAACCCCCGACACACGGATTCGTAGTCCGTTGCTCTATCCACTGAGCTACAGGCGCACAAGCACGACGCCTAAGAGGGCGGTTATGTAGCACTATTGCCGCGCGATGTCAAGAAAGAACAAACCGGCTCATTTCGCCTGATTCGAATTTTGCCAAAAGTCGCAATGTGCCGTGATATTGCACTGTTCGCACTTGGGTTTGCGTGCGTTGCACACGTAGCGGCCGTGGAAAATCATCGTGTGCGAAAACAACGTCCAATCGTTCGGCGGAATCAGCTCGTTGAGCGCATATTCGATCTTCACCGGATCGGTCTCGGCGGTCAACCCGATGCGTTGGCTCAAGCGCGTTACGTGGGTGTCCACCGCGATGCCCGGCACGTCGAAGGCGTTGCCCAGAATGACGTTCGCGGTCTTGCGCCCGATGCCCGGGAGCTTGGTCAGCGCTTCCATATCCCCGGGCACTTTGCCGTCGTGTTTGGCGAGAAGCTGTTCGGTCATGCCGCGAATGTTTTTCGCTTTGTTGCGATAAAAACCGGTCTGGCGGATATCCTGCTCCAGTTCCTCGACCGGCGCGGTCAGATAGTCGGCGGGCTTTTTGTACTTGAGGAACAGCTTGGCGGTAACCTCGTTGACCTTCACGTCGGTGCACTGCGCCGAGAGGATCGTCGCCACGGCCAGTTCCAGCGGATTGCTGTAGCGCAGCTCGATCTTGGCCTCCGGATGCAGCTTTTTGAGCAGCGCGAACACTTGCCGCGCTTTTTTCTTCAATTCCTCTTTGCTCACGATTTTCTCCTTTGCATGAATGCGAAAATATCCTCGGTCGACCAGGCCGTCAGCACGTCGGCGGCGGTCAACCGGCCTTTGCGCGCGATGCCCAGTCCGTACTCGATGTCGGCCAGGCCCTCGATCGAATGCGCGTCGGGACAGATCGGAATGGGAATGCCCAACTCCTTCGCCTTGCGGTGATGACGCCAGTCCAGATCGAGCCGGTGCGGATTGGCGTTGAGCTCGACGGCCACTCCGTGCGCGGCGGCGGCCTCCAGCACGGCGGCCATGTTCAGCGGATACGCGTCGCGCGAAAGCAGCAAACGGCCGGTCGGGTGCCCCAGGATGGTCGTGAACGGATTCTCGATGGCGCGGACGATCCGCGCGGTCATCGTCGCTTCGTCCATTTTGAAATGTGAGTGCACCGAGGCGATGATGAAATCGAACTGCGCGAGCGTCTTTTCGTCGTAGTCCAGCGAACCGTCGGGCAGGATGTCCGATTCGATGCCCTTGAAAACGCGGAACGGCGCCAGCGCTTCGTTAATGCGGTCGATCTCCTCGTGCTGGCGCTTGATGTCGTCGGGCCTGAGCCCGCCGGCGTAGGCCGCCGTCTGCGAATGATCGCTGATGCCCAGGTAGTCCAGCCCCATGTCGCGCACGGCCTCGGCCATCTGCCGCACCGTATTGCCGCCGTCGGAGAAGGTCGTGTGGCAGTGCAATATGCCGCGCAGATCGCCGCGTTCGATCAACCGTGGAAACTCATGGTCCGCCGCGAACTCGATCTCCCCGTCGGCTTCGCGCGTTTCTGGCGGAATGAAATGCAAGCCAAGTCGTCGGTACAACTCGGCCTCGTCGGCGATCGGCAGCGGGGTTTCGCCGTCGAACAAGCCGTACTCGTTGAGCTTAAAACCCCGCTTTTTCGCCAGCGCGCGCAACTGCGTGTTGTGCTCGCGGCTACCGGTGAAATGGGCGAGGGCGGTGGCGAATTGCGCGTCCTCGACCACGCGTAGGTCCACGGCGATGCCGCTGGTCAGCACGACCGACGATTTTGTCTCGCCGTGCCCGGTGATCTGCGCGACCGCCGGATGATGCACGAAGGTCTCCATCAGCGCCGGGGCGTTGTCCGAGGTCGCCAGCAGGTCGACGTCCTTTACCGTTTCCATGCGTCGCCGCAACGAGCCGGCCACCTCGATACGCTGCACCGCGCCGGATTTTTTCAGCGCCGGAATCAGCTCCTCGGCCGCGTGCAATCCGGTGGGGAAGCGAAAACGCCCGATGTACTTGGCCAGCCGCGCGATGCCGAGCAAAATGTTGTCCTGCGTTTTCTTGCCGAATCCCTTGAGATCGACCAAGCGATTTTCCTGGCAGGCGTATTCCAGTTCGCCCAATGAGGCGATGCCCAGTTCCTCGTACAGAATTTTGACTTTCTTCGCGCCCAGGCCGGGCACGCGCATCACGTCGAACAATCCACTGGGGAAGCGGCTGCGCAGTTCGTCGAGGTACGGCAGCGCCCCGGTTTCGTAGAGCGTTTGGATTTTCTCGCTCAGAGCCTGCCCGATGCCCTTGATCTCGCCGGCCACCGCCTGCGCGACGAACTCGCCCAGTTCCGCCTCGTTACTTTGCACGATGCGCGCGGCGTTGAAATAGGCGCGGGTTTTGAACGGGTTCTCGCCGCTGAGCTCGAGCAGCACGCCGATCTCCTCCAGCGCCTGCGCGATCTGTTTGGAATTGGGCATGACGACGCTCTCCTTTTTTGAATGAAACGATGATGGCGTGAAACGGCGACGAACGCAAGAAAGCCGCCGCCTCTCGATTGACGCGGTGGAGCGACTGCACTAACGTTTGCGCATCGTATCCCGCGGCTTGTGGAGAATCCCGATGAATCCGGCTATCGAAACGATCGACCTCACGCGCACCTATAAGGTCAAACGCGGTGAAACGCTGACCGCGCTGGATCGCGTCAATCTGCAAATCCGTCCGGGCGAGGTGTTCGGCGTCTTGGGACCCAACGGCGCCGGCAAGACCACGGCCATCAAAATTCTGGTGACGTTGCTGTACCCCAGCGGCGGTAAGGCGTTGGTCGCCGGGCACGACGTGGTCGAACATCCCGAAAAAGTGCGCCCGTTGATCAACATGGTCAGCGGCGGGGAAACCAGCGGCTACGGCATCCTGACCGTCCGTGAGAATATCTGGATGTTCAGCCAGTTTTACGGCTTGCCCGGCGCGGTGGCAAAAAAGCGCATCGATGAATACCTCGTGCGTTTCAATCTGGCCAAGAACGCCAAAACCAAAGTGAACCGCCTTTCCACCGGCATGCGCCAGAAGATGAACATCATCCGCGGCTTCGTTACCGATCCGCAAATTCTGTTTCTCGACGAACCGACGCTCGGGTTGGACGTGCACATCGCCCGCGAGGTGCGCAGCTACATCCGCGAGTGGATCGCCGAAAACAACCAACGCACCGTGCTGCTGACCACCCATTACATGGCCGAGGCCGAGGAACTGTGCGACCGCATCGCCATCATCGATGGCGGGCGCCTGGTGGCCTGCGACACGCCGGCCGCGCTGCGCCGCTCGCTGGGCGAGGGCGGTTTGTTCACGCTGATTCTATCGCCCGAACCGCACGACACTTCGCTGGTGGCGAACATCCCCGGCGTGAGCGGCGCTTATTTAATGCCCGCCGACGAGCCCGACAGCATGGCGTTGCGTTTCCAGCTCTGCGACGATCAAAAGTTGCAGGACATCTTCGCCGTCGCCGCCGAGCATGGCTATCGGATCAAGGGATTTTCCAAGCACGAGCCCGATCTCGAGGACCTGTTCGTCAAGATCGTCGGGCGCAGGTTGCACGAAAATGAGTAAGATCGTTTTACCTCTGCGATCGAACTGGGGGCGGGCTTACGTGCCGATCGTTGGCGGCAACCGCGAA
>CALBTQ010000512.1 GCA_937967875.1 uncultured Pseudomonadota bacterium | reverse complement strand
ACCACCGAGATCTACACTCTTTCCCTACACGACGCTCTTCCGATCTATGTAGTGGACCTGGTCGGCCGACACCAGCGAGAAGTCGCCGGCTTCGCGCGCGGAAATAATTGTCTTCAAGAAGCGGTTGCGCTCATCCAACGGCGCGTTCGCCTGCGCGATGTTGTAATTCTCTTCTTCCAACGCCGACAGGAACACGGCGTCGTCGCTGACCACGCCGCCTTCCACCGGCCGGTAAGGCGTCTCGATAAAGCCCAGGTCGTTGACGCGGGCGAAGGTCGAGAGGCTGGCGATCAGACCGATGTTCGGACCTTCCGGCGTCTCGACCGGGCAGATGCGGCCGTAGTGCGTGTTGTGCACGTCGCGCACTTCGAAGCCCGCGCGCTCGCGGGTCAGACCGCCGGGGCCCAAGGCCGACAGGCGGCGTTTGTGCGTGACTTCCGACAGCGGGTTGGTCTGATCCATGAACTGCGACAACTGCGAGCTGCCGAAGAATTCCTTGATCACCGCGCTGACCGGCTTGGCGTTGATCAGATCGTGCGGCATCAGCGTGTCGATTTCCTGCAGGCTCATGCGCTCGCGGATCGCCCGCTCCATGCGCACCAGGCCGATGCGGTACTGGTTTTCCACCAGCTCGCCGACCGCGCGCACGCGCCGGTTGCCCAGGTGGTCGATGTCGTCGACTTCGCCCCGGCCTTCCTTGAGGTCCAGCAGGTAGAACACGACCGCCAGGATGTCGTCCTTGCTCAACGTCATCTTTTCGACGTCTTCGGTCAGGCCGAGTTTGTGGTTCATTTTGACCCGGCCCACCTTGGACAGGTCGTAGCGCTCGGCGTTGAAGAACAGGTTGTTGAACAACTGTTCGGCGGTTTCCTTGGTCGGCGGATCGCCGGGCCGCAACCGCTTGTAGATTTCGATCATCGCCTCTTCCTGGCCGGACACCTTGTCCTGCGCCAGGGTTTCGCGCAACGACTGGCTGATGGTCATCGTTTCGGTACGTAGAATGTTGAAGACCGTGACCCCGGCCTCCAGCAACTTTTCGAGGTTTTCCTCTTCGATTTTCTCGGACGGCTCGAGAATGACTTCGCCGCTTTCCGTGTTGATCACGTATTCGCCGGCGTATTTGCCGATCACGTCCTGTTTGGCCAGGCGGAATTCCTTCATCTTCGCGTCGCGCATTTTGCGCAGGTGCTTGCCCTCGATCCGCGAGCCGCGGCGGGCGATCACCCGTCCCTCGGGATCCTTCAGGTCGATGGTCAGCACCTGGTCGCGCAGCCAGCGCGGATCGGTTTTGAAGTCGGCGAATTCGCCGTCGATCGTCACCTGGATCTTTTCGAAGTGCTTGTCGTAATACAGGGTCAGAATTTCATCGTCGGAGTAGCCCAGAGCTTTGAGCAGGACGGTGGCCGGCAGCTTGCGGCGCCGGTCGATGCGCACGTGCAAAATGTCCTTGGTGTCGAATTCGAAATCGATCCAGGACCCGCGGTAGGGAATGATGCGGGCGTTGAACAACAACTTGCCCGAGCTGTGCGTTTTGCCCTTGTCGTGGTCGAAGAACACGCCGGGGCTGCGGTGAAGCTGGCTGACGATGACCCGCTCGGTCCCGTTGATGATGAACGTGCCGTTTTCGGTCATCAGCGGAATTTCACCGAAATACACTTCCTGCTCTTTGACGTCGCGAATGGACTTCGCGCCGCTTTTCTCATCGACGTCCCAAACGACCAGCCGGATCACGACCTTGAACGGCGCGGCGAAATTCAGCCCGCGCTGCTTGCATTCCTCGACGTCGTACTTCGGCTCTTCGAGGCTGTAATTGACGAATTCGAGCGAGCTCATGTTGTTGTAGTCGTGAATGGGGAACACGCTCTTGAACACGCCCTGCAAACCGATATCCTCGCGCTGCTCCGACAGCGTCTGCGACTGCAGGAAGCGCTCGTAGGATTTCTTCTGGATATCGATCAAGTTCGGGATATCAATGATTTTTTTAATTTTCGCGTAGGATTTGCGGAACCGTTTCATTTCGCCGAGGGATGTATGCATCCGAGGGTCTCCTTTACGATAGTCCGAGATCCCTAAGTCCTGGGCCACCCGGTTCGTCCGGCCGGGCCATACCGGACGAAAACCCCTAGCCAAAACCGCGATAGGGGGAGTGGCCCTTACTCCCCCCGTCGCAGAACATTAACAGGCTGTCGGAACTATTTGATTTCCACTTTCGCGCCGGCTTCTTCGAGCTGCTTTTTGACCGCTTCGGCTTCGTCCTTGGGTACGCCTTCTTTGACCGGCTTGGGCAGCGCGTCGACCAATTCTTTGGCTTCCTTCAGGCCCAGGTCGCTGCGGATGCCGCGGACGACTTTGATGACCTGAATTTTCTGCGCACCGGCGTCGACCAGGATGACGTCGAATTCGGTCTTCTCTTCGGCGGCTTCACCCGCGGCGGCGGCGGCGGGCATCGCGCCCATCATCACCGGAGCGGCGGCGGAGACACCGAACTTCTCTTCGATCATCTTGACCAGCTCGGACAGTTCGAGCACGGACATATTCGCGATAGCTTCCAGAATTTGTTCTTTGGTAATTTCGGCCATGGTCGTTACTCCTTCGTATCGTAAGGTATTGAATTACTTGATTTACGCTGCTTCTTTTTCGCGCTGATCCCGCAGAGCGGCTAGAGCCGTCGCCAAGCCGCGCGGAATGGCCGCCAGAGCGCTGGCGCAATTGCGAATCGGCGCGTTGAGCACGCCGGCCAGCATCCCCTGGAGTTCCGTCTTGCTTGGCATCTTCGCCAGTTGCTCGATTTGCCCCTTGTTGATCACATCGCCGTTGAACACGCCGACTTTGATTTCCAACTTCGGCATACCCTTGAGCGAATCGACCAACACTTTGGTCGGCGAAACCGGATCTTCGTAGGCGAACAGATACGCGTTGGTGCCTACCATCTGCTCGTCGAGTTTGAGCAGGTCGGTGCCGGCGAACGCGCGCCGCGCCAAGGTGTTCTTTGCAATGATCAGATCACACTTGGCCGACTTTCTCAGTTCGCTGCGAAGCTTGTTCATCTGACCGACACTCATACCGCAGTAGTCGACCAGAATGAGCAACTGGGCTTGGCTCGCCTTCTCGGTCAGCATCTGAACGATTTGTTCTTTGCCTTGGCGATCCAAATTGTCCCCCTTTCGCGTTATTGGTGGAGCGTGCCGCTACCTTACGCAATCGGCCGTCCCACCTGGGGGATCGATCGCCCGAAAGCAATCGACCATGGCCTTTCGCGTCTCGGTAGGTCGGCGACGCCGATTAAACCGTCGAAACGGTGCCTACGGTCTTTGACGCATCCGGGCGAGCGCCTTGCGGCGCGAACGCTGGTCGCCGGCCGCCCGGCCGCCGGCGAGGCGAAAAATCACTAACGCAACAGCGCCTGCAGATCGGACGTATCGACCTTCACGCCGGGCCCCATCGTCGTGCTGATGGTCACGTTTTTCATGTACGTGCCTTTGCTCGTCGGGGGTTTCAGGCGCATGATCGTTTCGGCCAACGCCAACAGGTTGCCGCGCAATTTTTCGTTTTCGAAGCTCTTCTTGCCGATCGGCACGTGCAGGTTGCCGACCTTGTCGACGCGGAATTCGACTTTGCCCATTTTGGTTTCTTTCACCGCCTGACCCACGTCGAAAGTGACCGTGCCGGTCTTGGGGTTGGGCATCATTCCGCGCGGGCCGAGCACACGGCCGAGCTTGGAGACGAATTTCATCGCATCGGGCGTGGCGATCACGCGGTCGAACTCGAGCCAACCGGCGGCGACTTTCTCCACCAGTTCTTCCGAGCCCACGTAATCGGCGCCGGCGTCCTGCGCTTCTTTCTCTTTGTCGCCTTTGGCGAAAACGATGACGCGCACGGTTTTGCCGGTGCCGTGCGGCAGCAGGCAACTGCCGCGCACCATCTGGTCGGCGTGACGCGGATTGACGCCGAGGCGGAACGCCACGTCCACGCTTTCGTCGAACTTGGCCGTGCCGGCTTCTTTGCACAAGCCGATCGCCTCGTCGACGGAATAACGCTGCTGCCGGTCGATCTTGGCAGCCGCTTCCCGGAACTTTTTACCTTGCTTGGACATTACTCTCCTCCTGAGTCGCGGTCTTATTTGACTTCGATCCCCATCGACCGCGCCGTACCCGCCACGATCCTGGAAGCCTGTTCCAGATCGTCGGTGTTCAGGTCGGCCATCTTGGTCTGGGCGATCTCCCGCACCTGATCCCAGGTAACCTTACCGACGTTTTCCTTGTTCGGAACGCCCGAACCCTTGGCGATGTTCGCCGCTTTTTTCAGCAGCACCGACGCCGGCGGGCTCTTGAGCACGAACGAAAACGTGCGGTCCGCATAAATCGTCACCAAAACCGGAATGATCAGGCCTTCGGCGGCCTGCTTCTGCGTCTTGGCATTGAACTGCTTGCAGAACTCCATGATGTTCACGCCGTGCTGGCCCAACGCGGGGCCGACCGGCGGCGACGGCGTCGCTTTGCCGGCGGGACACTGGAGTTTCACATTCGCTAACACTTTCTTGGCCATTGGCTGCCTCTTTAACTATTCGCTTCGTTGGCGTTGGACTATGCCTTTTCCACCTGGAAAAACTCCAACTCGACCGGCGTTGAGCGGCCGAAGATGGAAACCATCACCCGTAATTTGCCTTTTTCCGGCTTCACTTCCTCGACCAGGCCGCTGAAATTGGCGAACGGGCCTTCGACGATGCGCACCGTCTCGCCTTTCTCGAACTCGACCTTGGGCACCGGCCGGATGGCGCCCTCGCTGATCTGTTTATTCAGGCGCCGCACTTCCTCTTCCGGAACCGACGGAGGATTCTGCGAGCCGCCCACGAACCCGGTGATCTTCGGAGTCGATTTCACGATGTGGTAGGTGCGTTCGTTCAACTCCATCTTCACCAGAATGTAACCCGGGAAAAACTTGCGGTTGGTCGTCCGCTTCGAACCCTTGACGACCTCCACCACATTTTCCGAAGGAATCAGAATCTCTTCGAGATACTCGCCCAGCCCGTGCGCGCGCATGCGTTCTTCCAGCGCCAGCTTGGCCTTGGCCTCGTATCCCGAATACGTGTGCACCACGTACCATTTCATATCAGCCATGGATATTTCCTAAAGCTTAAGGAATCCGGTGATGACTTTGCCGACGAACAAATCGACGACAAAAAAGTACACGGCGAAAATAAAACACACCGTGATCACGACCCAGGTCGAACCGATGGTGATTTCGCGGCTGGGCCAGGATACTTTCTTCAGCTCGACCCGAACTTCCCTCAGAAACTGTTTGATCTTGGTAAGCACAACGTTTCCCTACCGTGAAAAAGGTCTACGGCGACTTGGCATAACCAAGACGCCGAAGACATTGTATTGTGCGCTGTCCCTACTTCGATTCCTTATGGATCGTATGCTCACGATCGAAGGGACAGTACTTCTTCATTTCCACTTTGGCCTGCTGCTTTTTCTTGTTGCGCGTGGTCGTATAATTACGGCGTTTGCATTTGGAGCAAGCCAGAATCACTGTGTCTCGTGCGCCCATCGTCTTGTACTTTCTATTTAATGATCTTGCTGATCACGCCGGCGCCGACCGTGCGGCCGCCTTCGCGGATGGCGAAGCGCA
>CALBTQ010000511.1 GCA_937967875.1 uncultured Pseudomonadota bacterium | reverse complement strand
ACCGAGATCTACACTCTTTCCCTACACGACGCTCTTCCGATCTGCATCAAGGTGTACCACGACAAGGCGCATCCGAGCCGCGTGTTGTTGAGCGTGCGATAAATTTTGAGCATCCACTTTTCCCGCGTTCGCGAACCTGTTAAGATACCCGGCTAGTTATTTCTCGCAACATAGAATGTGGAAAACGCATGAGAAGCTCCTCGGTAAAATATGGAGTGATGGCGGCGGCGCTGCTGGTGTTGCCCCTATTGTGCGCGCTGATGTTGCGGCCCATTCACGGTTTGGAAGGCGATTATTATGTGACGCGGGGCGAGCAGGATGAATATTGCGCCGCGACGGTCGTGCCGGACCTGTTTTTTCCCTACCCGAATCATTTCGCGACGCCCTGCCTGTACGCCTGGGATACAAGCAGGCACGGCAGCAACGACGAACTGGGCGAGCTGCTCGCCGAATGGACCGGCTACCTGCGCGTGCCGCACAAGGGCGTCTATTATTTTTCGTCGGAAAACACGGGTACGTTGTCCTTTGAAATCGACAGTCGGACCGTCAAAGTCGGCCGGGCGCGCACAATGCCGCGCGTGAAACTGAAAGCCGGCTTGCATCGCGTAAGTTTTCAGTATCGCGGGATCAAGGGACCGCTGCTGAAGTGGGGGCCGTCCGAAGAGGCGCAGAGCGTTCTCGACTGGCGCTATTTTTATCGAAAGAAACCGCTGCCGGCGGCGACGCTTCTGGCGATCGGCGCGTTCATCCTCGTGCTGGCGGCGCAGCTTTTCGCCTTGCGGCGTTGGGCGCCGGAAGCGTTCGACGGGCTGTTCGCCTGGCTGCATCTGCGGCGCATCGGCCTGACGCTGCTGTTGCTGCTGGTGCTGGTTTTCGTCACGCGCCTGTACCAGGTGGATACGCTGCCGTTCGCCGGGCGTTGCGGCGACGAGTACGCCGTGGCGATCAACGGATTGCATCTGGTTTACACGGGCGTGCCCAGCGCCTGGTCGGCGCTCAAGGCCTATCTGCCGGAGCAGCGCAAGCGTCAGCCGATATTCGGCCACAAATTTACCATGGTCACGCCGTTCCTCGATCATCCGCCGGGGCCGTCGTTGGTCAACGGCGCATGGTTGCGCCTGCTGGGGGTGCGCCTCGACGAAGTCTACGAGCATTTGTTCGAGAACAAAACGCGCCTGCTGTCGGTGGGCCTGGCCGTGCTCAACGCGTTGCTGTTGTTCTGTTTTGCCGCGCGCGTGTTCGAGCGGCGCGATCTGGCCTTGCTGGCGGTGCTGGCGTGCGCGCTTTATCCGCCGGCGATGATCGGCGGTCGCTTGACCAAGGGCGAAAATTATCTTGTCGCGCTGATGCTGGCGGCGTTGATCGGCGCAATCGATTACGCGACCGGCGGCAAGCGGCGGCATCTGGCGTTGGCCGCGCTGGCGGCCGGGACGGCGTGTTTGTTTAAAACGTCCGGCATGGCGGTGATCGCCGGCACGACGGCGACGTTGATCGCGTTGCGCCGCTGGCGGGGCGCGGTGTGGGTCGGCGCCGTGGGCGCGGTGTTCATCGGCCTGACCTTCGCCTACGGCGCGCTCTACGATTGGGATACGTTCATGCGCGTGTTCGAGGCGCAGACGAACCGGCAGATGATCAATTACCAGGGCGAGCTGACCACCCAGGGCTTGTGGTCGCTGATCGCCTTGATGGTGCCGGCGCATCTTGGATTTGCGTATTTCTCGCTGACCTACGTCTGGTTTTTCATCGGACTTTTCATGTTGTGGCGGCAGAACCAAAGCGCGAGCGAGCCGCTGGGCTTTCGCGTGGAACCGCTGGTCTGGCCGCCGCTGATTTACCTCGTGTTCATGGGAACGACGATCAGCTCCAACGCTTCCTACGGCTGGTATCGTCAGCCGTTGCTGCCGTTTCTGGCGATCGCCGGCGCGTGGTTGATTCATCGCCTGTTGACGCGCGGCGAAACGGCGTTGGCGGCGATGTTCTTTTTGCTGCCGCTGACCGATGCGCTGTACTGGGGCGCGGTGGCGCCGGTGGGGGAAAATCGCCTGGCGTTTCGCGCGGCGTTTATCGTGCCGCTGGGTTTGCTGGTCTTGGCGCAGGGGCTGTCGTCGGAACGAAGGGCGCGGGCGACGAAGTTCCTGGCGTGGCCGGCGGTGACGCTGACGGCGGTGCTGATGATCGTCAGCTTGCTCCGCTACAGCTATATTTATTATCTGCGCTTTTAGCGAATCCTCGACAAACTTAGCGACCGCCGCCGGCGCAGGCGCACGCGCAACCGGCGCAGGCGCAGGCGCACGCGCAACCGCCGCCGCTGCTGCGCGAACTGCCCGAACTGCTGGTGCTGATCGGTGGGGGATTGGTCACCGAGGTGATCGAGTTGGTGAAGGCCGACACCGAGTCGACCACGGTGTTGGAGAAGTTGCTCACCGCGTTGGTGAAGTTGTTGGCGAAATCCGCGCCGGGCAGCGACACGTTGCCGGTCGAACCGGCGTCGATCGTCGAACCGTGCCAGTGCGTGCCGTACCAACGCGGCATGACGATGATGTCGCGATCATGGAAGGTCTTGGCCGTTTTGTCGCCGAACTCGTCGTCGATCATCAGCCACTCGGCGCGCTCGGCGAAGGCGATGCCCATGTCGGGCGTGGCCGCATCCTGCACGGTTTTCCACGCGGTGTTCATCACGTTTTTGTAATAGGCGCGCGTTTCCTTGCGCGAGAAACCCTGCAGCTTTTTGTCCACGCGTTTGATCAGCGCGATGAACATTTTTCGCAGTTCGGTTTCGCGCACGGTGCCGTCGCGCTTGATCGCCTCGATGAACTGCAGTTCGTAAGCGAGCAGTTCCTTGGGCGTCGGTTCGATCTTCTTCAGCTTGAGCGGCTTGGGCGTGACGATCTGCACGGCCTCCTTTTTCACCAGACCGAACAGGATCATCGTCAGCACGCGGTTGGGCTCGAGCTCGAGCACCACGGCCGCTTCGGGGGCGGTCAGACCGCGCTTGGCTCCCGCGCCCTCGATGCCCAGCGTCGGCGGCAGGTAGCGTTTCATGCGCCGCCGGTAGATCGGAAGAGCGTCGTGTAGGGAAAGAGTGTAGATCTCGGTGG
>CALBTQ010000510.1 GCA_937967875.1 uncultured Pseudomonadota bacterium | reverse complement strand
CGAGGTCGTATTCGGTGACTGGAGTTCAGACGTGTGCTCTTCCGATCTCGGTTGTTTTCGCTCAGGATTGGACGGCGCAGCAAGGGCAGTTCGTGTTGATGGACCTGGTGTTGCCCGACAACGGTCTGCCGGAAAATACCGGCATCCCCTATGATCTTCCCCAGGGCGTGACAACGGTGGAATATCGCATGCTGTTCAGGCGGATTGCGGCGGACGGTCGCGTGATGGGAATCAGCGGGCAGTCGATGTTCCTGCCGATCTATGGAAGAGTCAACCAGCCCTATTGCGCCCAGTCATTGACTGAGGACGCCGACGGCATTTGGTTGTTGCAGGTGGACGATGGCTCGTTCCAACTGTTGGATGTCCGCGAGCCCGTATACTGGCTTTACGGCACGGTTTTGTCTTCCATTGTCGGCGACGATGGAACTGTCGGCAGCTTGGATCTTACGGGGTATGAAATTCACGAGCAATTGACCCTGCGGTCGAATGTCCATGATACGCTGGTGTATTATCAGGCCGAGCGCCTGGGCGATCGTCTGGTGAACGGGACAATCAAAACAATTTATCACAAGACGGTTGACGAGACCGGGTTCGTCGGTCGCAAGCTGAGCAACCGGTGCGTCGGCCTGTCGCCTTACGATCTGGACGGCGCGGCGCTGCTGGTGGATTTCGACGATCGACACCTGGTGTGTCTGGCCCAACGCAATGGAGAGGACATTTTCATAAATTGCGGCGCGGAGCATTTTACCGGGCGCATGGCCCGCAACGTGCTGCTGGCGCGGAACTCGGCGGACAACGCTATGTTATTGCTGGCGTTTGCCGATAACCTCTACGCCGAGGCGCTGCTGATCGAGCCGTTGTCCGGCGAAACTCGGCAGGGCGCGGCCTTCGTGCAATAAAAAAAGGAAAAACGGCGGAGCGTTCCTAGCACCGTTCCGCCGCTTTCGTTTATCTAATGAAAATCACTCGCCTTTCCAGGCAGGCGCGCGCTTTTCGATGCGCGAGGCGACGCCCTCCTGGAAGTCCTTGGACCTCACCAGCAACGACTGCGCCACGGCCTCGAATTTCATCGACGATTGCATATCCAGCTCGTAGGCGTGGTCGAGCACCATTTTCGCCACACCGACCGCCAGGGGTGCGCCCTTGCCCAGTTCCTCGTGCCAGCGCATGGCCGCGGCCATTCCTTCGCCGGCGGGCACGACTTCGTTGACCAGACCCCATTTCTCGGCCGTTTCCGGGTCGATGGTCTTGCCGGTCATGATCAGTTCCTTGGCCCGCGGCAGGCCGACGGTGCGCACCAGGCGCGTACTGCCGCCGACGTCCGGAATCAGGCCCAGGCGCACTTCCTCGATATTGATGCGGGTGCCGGTCTCGGCGATGCGGAAATCGCACGCCAGAGCGAATTCCAGGGCCATGCCGATGCAATAGCCGTGCAGCACGGCGATGACCGGCTTTTCCAACCGGGCGAGCAGGTGGGTGACGTTCTGTAGCCGCTGGACCAGGGCGCGGAACTTGCCGGTGCCGCTCATGTCGGCTCCGGCGAGGGCGAAAAAGTCGATGCCGGCGCTGAAGGCCGGACCCGCGCCGTTGAGGATCACCGTGCGCACGGAGTCCTTTTCGACGATTTCCTTCATGATTTCTTCAAGTTGCGCCAGAATTTCAAAATTCATCGCGTTGCGCTTGTCGGCGCGATTGAGCGTGACGATGCGCGCACTGCCTTCGTCGCGGACGATGACCACGGGTTCGCTCATGGGTCTCTCCTCAGCTTTTAGAATTCCTGCGTGGGATTATTCGATCGATTCCAAGGCGGTTTTCGCCGCCATCTTGGTCTTTGTTTTACCGGTCATCGCGGCGATGCGCAACCGGCTTTTGATCGCCCGCACATCGCCGGGCGCGCGTTTGGCGATCCCGGCGACCAGGGCCTCGATGGCCGGCACGGTGATTTTCGAAGGGCCGGCCTCGCACAGCAGCAGTTGCACGCGCCAATCGTCGGTGACGCCGAATTTTTCGAGGAGCTGCCCGGCCAGCTCGTCGAAGCGATCGGTCCCCTTGGCCTGTTCCAGCTCTTCGAGCGCGGCGGCCTGCTGGGCGTCGGTCTTCTTGACGAAAAGCTTATCGGCCTCGCGCAGCGCGACCTGCTTAGCCCAGGCCTGCTGCTTTTTGGTGCCGGTGAAGGCCGGTTTTTCCTCGCGGCGATAGTTCGACCGGTCGCGCCGTTTGTCGAGTTCCCGCCACGAGGGGCGGTCGTCGTCGCTCCAACTGCGATCATCGTCGGGGCACATGGCTGGTTCCTCCTGCTTGCCGGTCAGGATACCATGTTCCGGCAGTCGGTGCAGCAACGAAAAAAACCCCCGAGCCTTGCGGCCCGGGGGTTTTCGTTACGCAACGTATGCGTGAGCGCCAATTACATCAAAGCGTCTTCGATGCAGGCAGCGGCGTCGTCACAGTTGCCCATGTTGTTCACGAGGCAATCAAAGCCGGTGTCGCCGTAGAAGGCTTCGCCAGCTTCGCACCAGGCGATCAGGTCGGCGACGTCGATGGCGTTGCCGTCTTCATCTTCCAGGTACCAGCCGCAGTCGTCGAAGAACATCCAAGCGTCTTCGCAGGTGGCCACGTAGATCGGAAGAGCACACGTCTGAACTCCAGTCACCGAATACGAT
>CALBTQ010000509.1 GCA_937967875.1 uncultured Pseudomonadota bacterium | reverse complement strand
GATCGTATTCGGTGACTGGAGTTCAGACGTGTGCTCTTCCGATCTAGCGCCGACACCCTGGGGGCCGTGGACGAAAGTGGCCGTGCAATCCTGGACCGGCGGGTGGACGCCGCTGTTTCACGCGGGTTATCCGGCGGTCATTCCCACCAAATTCCTCGACGCCGACGGGCGCGGCGGTTGGATCGTCTCCAGTCTCTCCGATTCCTGGTTCGACGGCACGTATTACAGCATGGGCTTTCGCCGCTTCTGGTTGGCGGCGGAGGGCGATTAACCGCGCCGCTCGGTTTTGACGATCTCGGCGGTCATGTACCAGCCGCAACGGTTCATGCCCCACAGGCAGGCGGCCAGCGCGGCGGGCCAACGCAGGTACCACGGCTTGTCGCGCAGCAGATCGTAGTAGGTCGCCGGCGCTTGCAGGCGGACGATCCGCACCGGCAGCTTCAAGAGCATGTTGCGCGATTCGCGCAGCGTGTACGCCTTGGTGCCGATGCTCTCCTGATGATGATAAATCACCCAGCCCAAGCTTTTGAAACGGCCGCGCAGCAGGCCCGAAAACAGCCAGCGGTAGACGGCGAACAGCGAATGCCGGTTGTAGACCATCACCTTGATCGTGCCGCCGACGCGCGCCACGCGCACGAGTTCCGCCAGCGCCCGGGGCGTGTCCGGCGTGTGGTGAATCACGCCCCACGAGTACACAAGGTCGAAGGAATTGTCGGCGTAGGGCAGTTTCTCCGCATCGGCCGTGCGCACCTCGGCGGCGCTCAGGCCGTAAACGGCGAGGCGCTTTTGCACATGCTCGACCGCCTCGTCGGTCAGGTCGACGCCGTGCGCCTGCGTGCCGGCGCGCACCCACTGCAGGAAATCGGAGCCCGCGCCGACGCCGACCTCGAGCATCTTCTGACCGTGGTGCCGCGTGAATTGGGCGAAGGAGAATATCTCCGGCTCGGTGCGATAGCGGAATTCCTCGATCTCGTCATAGTACCGGCGCGAGAATCGCTCGGCCGCCGTCGTTTGCGAGCCGCAGGGATCGGCGCCCCAATGATCGCGCACCTGCCGCTTGAGTTGTTCGTTGTCCATCGTCCGCTCGTGGGTAATTGTTCCAATGATTGTAAGCGAAAATCAGCGCCGCACCAACCGCATCGCTCCCAACAGCAGCGTCAGCGCACCGTAGCCGACGGCCGCCTGGTAGATGATGTTGGTGAAGCCCAGGTTGATGATCATCGTCATCGCGTAGGTCGCGCCGGCGACCGACGAAAGCGTCGAGATGCCGTAGGTGATCGGCACCGCGTCGGCGCGGTCGTGCTCGGTCAGCCAGGTGACCACGTAGGGGTAGAACAGGCCGAGGCACACGCCCACCGGCGCGGTCAGCAGCACCGTCAGCGGCACCTTGAGCCACAGGCCCATGCCCAGGCGATGCGCGATGACGAAGTCCATCGCCCACAGCGTGACCAGCACCAGCGCGCCGACCAGCAGCGGCATCGCCGTCATCGGCATTTTGGCGTGATAACGGTTGTATAGCGCGCTGCCGATCGCGTTGGTCGTCAGGAAAATCGAGAGCAGCAGCGCCATGCTGTACAGCGGATTTTCCAAAAACAGTTCGAGCTTGGCGATGTAGGTGATCTCGACGAGCATGTAGGCGAAACCGGTGATCAATAGATAAATCATCATGTTCGCCGGCGGCATCTGCGCCCGCTTGACGTACAGGAAGGCGAGGATGAGCACCAGCACCGCCCCGATGAACAGCAGGGTCGAGATCTTGATCCAACTGCGGTAATAGCTGATCGATTTGATCCACTTTTTCGGCGGGAAGAGGCGGTATTTTTCGAAATCGAGCATGCGCACAAACGGCCGGTTGTCGGTGACCAACTCCAGTTCGTCCAGCGGTTTGCCGACGACCATCTGCGCGGCAAACTTGCGGTTGCGCATGTATCCCGGTGCGTAATGCACGCGATCGCCGTAAAGTTGCGTCACCGCCGTCACCTCTTCGGGGGTAAACGGCTTCTTCGAATACACCGTTGTGTCGCAGCCATCCAGCCGCTTGTCCTTTTCGGTCATCAGAATGATGCGTTGATCAAAACCCGGAAGGCCGCGCTCGGCGTGCAGCGCCTTGAGCGATTCGACGAAGTGCACCGACGGCTGGCAGTGGAAGAGCATCATACCGTCGACGCGCAGGTGATCGTAATAAGCGGCCATTGCCTCCTTGGTGTCCAGGTACTTGCGGCTGTGCCCCGATTTATACTGCGAGGTCGCCGCCGCCGAACCGATGTACACCAGGTCGTACAGCGAGCGGTCCGAATCCAAAAAGCGCCGGCCCTCCATCACCACCATGTTCACGTTGGGCAGATCGTAAAATTCCTTGATGCGCATGTCGGCGATTTCCGGCGTATCGACCGCGAAATCGATGCACAGCGGATTGAGCTCCACGCCGGTGAGGTTTCGCTTGCCGCCGCCCAGTGATTCGAGCTCGATCATGTCGCGACCGCTGCCGGCGAACATGACGAGAATATCGTCGGTGTTGCGTTCCAATAAAAACGGAATGCGCACGTCCTTGGTGAGCGGAACCGTCGGCTCTTCCCCCGGCCGATAGGGAATCACCGCGACGTTGCTTTCCGCGTTGTCGTGGATGATCTTGTACCAGGTGTTGCCGTTGGGTTGATTGATGCGCAACAGCGACACACGGCTGAATTCGTTCCACTTATGCGCGATTTCATTGACTTTCCAGCTCTTGTTGTGCGACACCGTCTTGCGCAGATCGTAGCGTCCTTCAAGAAAAATCAGGGTCGGCAGCACAAGCAGATTGACCATAACGAACGCGGCCACCACTTTCCAATTGGGCTTGCCGAACGACAGCGTCGTGACCGTGATGATCGCCAGCAGGCAGATGAAAATCAGGTACGGCAGATCGATGAAGTGAAAAAGCAGCGGCGTCACGAAACACGCCAGCGCCGCGCCGAACAGATCCAGACTGTAAATTTTGCCGATGATCGTGCGGTTGAGCGCATACAGCGCGGTAAGGATTTTGCCGACGAAATAAAATGGCGGCAGGAACGCGACGACGAACGCCAGCGCGCCCGCGCCGCCATGGTCCGCAAGTGCGCCGCCCTCGCCCGCGAGCCTGATCCGCGCAAACGCCGCGAAAAGCTGATCCGCTTCCTCCTCGGGCGCGGATTCGCCTCGGATTTGGTGCGCGAGCTGGTTGGAGATCAGTCCGATTCGACCGATCCGTCGGATCAGACGGATCAGACACCCCTGAACCCTGAACCCTGAACCCTGAACCCTGTTCACCCATCAACGAACGCATTTATGCCTCCTACCCA
>CALBTQ010000508.1 GCA_937967875.1 uncultured Pseudomonadota bacterium | reverse complement strand
CACCGAGATCTACACTCTTTCCCTACACGACGCTCTTCCGATCTGGATCATGGAACGGGAATCGGGGGATTATCGCGCCTCGGGCCATTTGGGGCAGTACTTGTTCATCAGCCCGAGCAGAGATATGGTTATTCTGCGTTTGGGCGAAGACAAAGGACGGCTGTCGACCGAGGATTGGAGCGCGTTGCTTTTTGCGGTGCGCGACGCGGTCGCCGGCAATTGACGGCGACGGTCAGGTATCGAGCGCTTCGCGAACTTTCCGGGCGAGCGCCTCGATGGTGAACGGCTTCTGGATGAACCAGGTTCCCGGTTCCATCGAGCCGTGTCTGGCGATGGCGTCTTCCGTGTAGCCGGACATGAACAATGCCTTTAATTGCGGTTTGTTCTTGCGCAGCATGTGATACAAATCCTGTCCACTCATGCGCGGCATAACCACATCGGTGAGCAGCAAGTCGATATTGTCCAACTCATTTTGACAAATGAAATGCGCCTCGCCGGCGCCGGAGGCTTCCAACACCTTGTAGTTGTGCATTTCAAGAATTTTTTTCGCGAGGCTGCGCACCATGTCCTCGTCCTCGACGAGGAGGATCGTTTCATTGCCGGTCGGGATGGAGACCGTCGGCTTTTCAATAAAGTCGCTTTCGACGGCTTCGTCTGCGCTGGGAAGGTAGATGTGAAATGAAGTGCCTTTGTTGATCGTCGAATTGACTTCGATGATGCCTTCGTTTTGTTCGACGATGCCGTACACGGTGGCCAGGCCCAAGCCGGTGCCTTTGCCTTTGGGTTTGGTGGTGAAGAAGGGTTCGAAAAGGTGCTGCTTGGTTTCCTCGTCCATGCCGTGACCGGTGTCGATGACGCTGAGGCGGATGTATTGTTCGTGCTCGCGTCCGTCATGAAAACGCGGGTCCTGCGGCGAAATTGTAATATTCTGTGTGTCAATAATCAACTTGCCGCCGTGCAGCATGGCGTCGCGTGCGTTGACCGACAGATTGACCAGAATCTGATCGAGTTGCGAAGGGTCCATCATGATCGGCCAGAGTTCCGGATCCTCGCGGAAGATCAATTCGATGTCCTCGCCGATGATGCGGGCAAGCATTTTTTGGGCGTTGGCGATGATCTGGTTGGCTTGAATGATCTTCGGGTGCGTGACTTGTTTACGGCTGAAAGCGAGCAGTTGATTGGTCAGTTCCGTCGCCCGTTTGCCGGCATGGAGAATTTCCTCGATATCGCTATGCAGCGGGTCCTTGGGATCGAGATTGGCCAGGAGAATTTCGGCGTAGCCGTTGATGCCGGTCAGGATGTTGTTGAAATCGTGCGCCACGCCGCCGGCCAGACGTCCGATGGCTTCCATTTTCTGCGACTGCAGCAGTTGCGCTTCCAGGTGCGTGCGTTCGTTTTCCGCCTCGACCCGCTCGGAGATGTCGCGGAATTCGGTAACGTTGACGATGCGCCCCTGGTACGGCAAGGAGCGGCCTTGAATTTCCAGCGGGAACATCGAACCGTCCTTGCGCATGCCGGTCGCTTCATAGGGCTTTTGCAATTTTTTTTCGATGTGTTGGGAAACGATTTCCCGCCATTCGGGGGCGATCAAGCGCAGGACGTTGGTGTTGATCAATTCCCGGTAGGAGTAGCCCATCATTTGACAGAGCGAGCGATTGGCGTCGAGCAAGATGAAATTGTCGTGAATGCCGATGCCGCCGAAGGACGCTTCGTGCAGGGTGCGGAACCGTTCCTCGCTTTCGCGGAGCGCGTTTTCCGCCTGTTTGCGTTTGTTGATGATGATGATCTGCGACAAATAGTCGGCCACTTCGCCGGCGAAGGTGACTTC
>CALBTQ010000507.1 GCA_937967875.1 uncultured Pseudomonadota bacterium | reverse complement strand
TCGTATTCGGTGACTGGAGTTCAGACGTGTGCTCTTCCGATCTGGCCTCGCCGGTGAGGTGCACGTGCTCGGTGTCGACGCCGAACTTCGCGAAATTGGCCAGGGTGTCGCGGCCGAAAACGTCGTCGCCGAGTTTGCTGACCATGCTCACTTGCGCGCCGAGCTTGGCGCTCATCACGGCCTGATTGGCGCCCTTGCCGCCGAAGCCGATTTGAAAACGGTCGCCGTGCAGGGTTTCGCCCAATACGGGCAACCGGGGGACGTAGCTGAGCAGGTCGATGTTGCAGGCGCCGACGACGCAGATACGCGGATGGTCCATTTCGCCTCCGGGTGAAAAAGTGAATGGCCCAGAGTACGCGACTCGGGCGGACGGGTCAAAAGCGTGGGAGGTAAAAAAAGCCGCCAAACTATCCGCGGAAGCGACCATTTCGAACCTTGATTCGATCCAATTAATTGATAACATTAGCAGCAGTCAAAAAAGATCTCCCCCGGCTTTTGAAAAGAAGAGCCGATAAAGCTGAAGAAACCCATTATGATTCCGGGATTGTCCCTTTTCTGAAAAGGTGTCGAGCCGCTTCAGCCCGCATCCGGAGACGAGATGAACGACGCAAAGAAAACGAAAGCGCAATTGCTGGAAGAACTGAAACAACTGCGGCAACGGGTGGCGGCGCTGGAAAAGGGAGAAGAAAGCCGCCGCCAAACCGAAAACGAACTGCGGGACAGCAAAGAAAATCTGGCCCGGAACGTCGCCGAGTTGAACGCGATCATCAACGCCCTGCCCGGTCTGGTCACCGTCGTGGACACCGAGTTCAACATTATGGCCGCCAACAAGGAAGTGTGCCGGAAGTTTGGTCATCAAAGCCCGGAAGAGATCCTGGGGCAGAAGTGTTACCAAACGAGGAAAGGCCTGGTCGGCCCTTGTCCGCAATGCAGCCTGATCACCGCATTTCAGACCGGTCGGATGGAAAGCCGGGTTTCCACGCCGGATGAAGAAAAATTGATGGGGATCGCGACCAAGTCCTATGCGATACCGCTGATCGACGAACAAGGCAACCTCTGGGGCGGCGTCGAGATCATCATGGACATCAGCGACATCCGCAGGGCCGAAACGGATTTGCGGATCGTCAAAGAGCGCATGCAACTAGCCTTGGAAGGGGCGAACATCGGCACATGGGATTGGAATATCACGACCGGAGAGGTGAGCTTCAACAAGCAATGGGCCGAAATGCTGGGATACGACCTGGGGGAGATCGAACCGCAGTTGACCTCGTGGAAAAAGCTGGTCCACCCGGACGATTTTCCGCACGTATGGGACGTGCTTAATTTGCACTTCGAAAACAAAACTCCGCTTTACGAATCCGAGCACCGGCTGCGAACCAAAGACGGAACGTGGAAGTGGATTTTCGACGCCGGCAAGGTGCTGGAACGCAACCCGGACGGAACACCGATCCGCATGACCGGCGTGCATCTGGACATCACCGAGCGCAAAGCGATGGAAGACGCGTTGCGGGCCAGTGAGATCAAATTCCGCGGCATGGCGGAGAATCTGGCCGACGCGCTGTTCATCACCGACACCGATGGCGTCATTATCTACATGTCGCCTTCGACGCGACAGGTGTTCGGCTGGTCGCCGCAGGAGATGATCGGACGAACGTTCATCGATTTTCTGCCCGAGGATCAGGTCGCCTATGCGCTGACCGAATTTCGGAATTGCGTGACTTCGGGGAAGCGGGTGACAAGCTTCCAGTTGGTCATGAAGCGGGCGGACGGTTCGAAATTTCACGGCGAACTTTCGGCTTCGCTGCTGATGAACGAAAATCACGTGAGCGGTACGCTGGGGCAAATCCGCGACATCAGCGAGCGGATCAAAGCGGCGGAGGAAAAAAGCAAACTCGAGGACCAGTTGCATCAGGCGCAAAAAATGGAGGCCATCGGCCGTCTGGCCGGGGGCGTGGCGCACGACTTCAACAACATCCTCACCGGCATCAACGGCTATACCGAGATAATTCTCCGGGGACTGGAACCCGGCGACCCGTTGCGCACCGACATGCTGGAAATCAAAAACGCCGGCGAACGAGCCGCCGCGCTGACGGCCCAACTGCTGGCATTTTCGCGCAAGCAGGTGATCGCCCCGAAGGTCGTGCGCCCCAACGAGATCCTCGAAATGTCGCAGAAGATGCTGCGGCGAATCATCGGCGAGGACGTGGAGCTCAAGTTTCTCCCCGCGCGCAACCTGGGGCGGATCAAGGCCGACCCGTCGCAGATCGATCAAATTCTCGTCAACCTCGCGGTCAACGCACGCGACGCGATGCCCAACGGCGGCAAGCTGATCATCGAAACGCAGAACGTGGCGATCGAAGAGGCGTTCTGCGAAACCCACCTGGACGCCAGGCCCGGCGACTATGTGTTGCTCACCGTTTCCGACACCGGTTGCGGAATGGACGAGGAAACGCTGCAGAATATTTTCGAGCCGTTTTTCTCGACCAAGGGCAAGGACAAAGGCACGGGACTCGGGCTGGCGACGGTCTACGGCATCGTCAAACAAAACAACGGGTTCATCAGCGTGTATTCGGAGCCGAACGTGGGCTCCACGTTCAAGGTCTATTTCCCGCGCGTGCAGGAAGAGGCAATTTCGCTGATGCGCGAAAAGAGCGCCCACCTGCCGAAGGGGACCGAGACGATTTTGCTGGTCGAGGACGAGGTGATGGTGCGTGGGCTGGTGAAAAAAATTCTGGGGCAACAGGGATACAAGGTGCTCGAAGCCGCGAACGTCGAAAACGCCATCAAGATTTTTACGGAAACCGCAGAGCCCATCGACCTGCTGTTGACCGACGTGATCATGCCGGTGATGAACGGTCGCGAGCTGCATCATTATCTAGCGGCGAAACGGCCGGGGCTCAAAGCGCTGTTCATGTCGGGGTACACCGAAAATATCGTCGCCCATCACGGCGTGCTGGACGACGGCGTGAGCTTCATCCAAAAGCCGTTCACGATCGAGACGATCGCCCGGATGGTCCGCCAGGTGCTGGACGGCGAATAAGCCTTTCCCAGCTTACTCGTGACACTGACGCGTCCAGCCGCAGCCGACGCTGAAGCTGTCTCTTCCCCAGGCGAGGTAATCCATAATCCAGGAGACCAGCGGGTCGGCGGCATGATCCAGGAAGTCGGCGACATCCTCGTTTTCGCCGGCCACCTGCCTCATGCAGTCGCCGTCGAGGTCGATCAAGCCGTCCGGTTTGCCCAAGCCGGGGACGGCGGTGGACAAGCGGCGCACATCGGGGCCCTGGGCCCAGACATCGCCGAAATCCGGCGTCGGGAAGAACTCCGGCAGGTCCGACCACGCTTCGATAAAGGTTATTTCGCCCAGATCGTTGAAGGTGAATTCCTCGTAAATCGGGCAAGGCTCGCCGTCGTTGTAGTAGAACACGACGTGGCAGCGGCCGAAGGGCTGCTCGTCGAATCCGCGGCAGTCGCGTTCGGGAATCGACGTGGGGTACAGGCGAAGAATCCGATCGATCCAGATCATGCCCGTTTTGCCCAGCCCGGTGAGCTTCAACCAGGGCGGCCATTCCCAACGGGCGACGAGGACGGAGTATTCAGGGACGGCCAGCGGATCGGCGCCGGAATCGAGGGTGTCGAAGTACAAGCTGCTTTGTTGCGCGTAATAATCGGAGGAGAACATCGGCGTCAGGTTGCGGGAGGTGGGCTCGTCGCCGCCCGGTTCGTAGCACTCGGGCGGAAGCGCGTCGTCGTCGCCGTCGTCGTCGCCGTCGTCGTCGACCGCGTCGTCGTCAAGTTCGTCGTCGCTATCGTCGTCATCGTCCGCCTGCCCTGAGTCGCTCGCAGAGTCGTCGTCGGCTGAGCAGGCGAACAACGCAATTGCCCAGGCGAGGCACAACAGGAAAACGATCCGGCGATTCATCGATTCGCCTCCGCCGGGGCGACATCGATCGAGTAGTCGCCGGAGACCGTCACGAAGACGCGCCAGCCGCCATCGACCGGCGTGAATTGCGTCGAGGCGATGCCCGCACCGGTGACGGTCGGTTCGTCGGTCGATGTTGAGGGGATCCACAGATCGGCCTCGCCGAGTTCATCTGTCGTTCCGGTCAATTTCAGATGTCCGTCGCAGGGCACGGCCTCGAGGCTCGTCAGGCGGCCGGGCACGGCGCGCGCATAGGCGCGGTCGAGGCAGGCGCGAATTTCAAAGCGCGCATCGCCGCAGGTTTCTTGCTGCTGCTCGATCCACTCGGGCGTGGGCGGCCACATGGCGTTGTGCGGATCGCCGCACTCCTGCTCCCACTGCCACCACGCGCCGCCGTCCTGCAGCCAGCGATCTTCCAACTCGGCGTAGCGGGTCATCCAGGCGTCGTTGCTCGCCGGATCGCTGAACTTGTTGTATTCGCCGACCCACAGCGGCGCCTGATAGAGACCGCGCATGATGTTGTAGTAGAGGAACATCAACTCCAGCAGACCGTCGAAGGACGGGCCGATGGCTTCGGCGTAGTTGTGTGGGGCAAAAACCAGGTTGTCGTCGCCCAGGTCGAAGGCGACCGGCAGACCGACGACGCCCTGTTCGAAGAAGATGATGTGCTCGGGCGCGCCGAGGGACGCTTCGGTCGCGCGAATGGCGGCGACGGCGTCGCGGGTGAATTGCGTCAGGCCGTTGAAGGTGCGGATCATGCTGTCGCCGTTGCCCGGTTCGTTGAGCAGGTCGTAGCCGGCCACCGCCGATTCGAAGGCGAATTCCGACGCGATGAACGCCCACAGCTCGACCAGTTCGTCGCGGATGCCGTCGCGGTCGGCGTAGAAATTCTCCCAGGCGCGTTTGACGGCCGGGCTGTCCTCGCGGCGGCCTGGGGTGCAGGTTGGTTGATCGTCGGTGAAGGTGGCCCACAGCGGCGCGCCGTCCCAGCCGCGCTGGTGCGACGTGCCGTCCGGGCAGATTTCGTCGGCGGGAGTGAAGACGAATTTCGACCAGGCGTCCTGGTGCATGTCGATGACCACATACATATCGCGCGCTTTGGCGGCGGCGACGGCATCGCGCACGCGGTCGAGGTATTCCAGGTCGATTTCGTCGCGTTCGGGCTCCCAAGCCGACCAGGTGGTCACCAAGCGGATGACGTTGTGTCCGAGCGCGGCCACATCGTCCCAATCCTCGTCGGACAGTTCGGCGACGGTCGGCAGCGAGGCGTCGGTTTGGAAATAATCGCCCAGATGGTTGAAGTTCGCGCCGCGCAGCAACACCTGACGGCCCAGCTCGTCGAAAATCGCCGCCTTTTTGCCCGGCTCGACGACGAGCCACGGCGGATCGTAGGACGCGGGCGGGGTGGCATCGTCGTCATCGTCGTCGGCCGAATCGTCGTCGGCCGAATCGTCGTCGGCCGAATCGTCGTCGGCCGAATCGTCGTCCGGCGCATCGTCGTCATCATCGGCATCGTCATCGAAAGAATCGTCGTCGTCGCTGTCGTCGTCATCGTCATCGGCATCGCACGCGGTTAAGCCGAGAGCGACAGCGAGGCATAACAGAAAGAGGATCAGACTCCACCGAACCTTCATCGAAGCACCTCCCCGTTCTCCGCGGAAAACATGGCGAATTGTATCATATTCGCCAAATTTGTGGCCAATTCAAAACAAGGGAATCACTTCCGGACCGATTGATTTCCCAAGGCGGAAATATAAAATGAGCTAATGGAGCGAAAGAAAGCTCCCTAACAACAGGATCGGTCACGCCTATGTTGCTGAAGAACCTGCTGGTCGTCATCCCGCACAGCGGCCTGGTGATTCCGGCCGAGATAAAGCCGGAAAACCTGTCCGAGCGATTCGGTCACCTGACGAGAAACGTCGACTGGTACACGAACTGGCTTTATGATTTTCAGGATATTCTCGACAATCAACAGTTGGTGTTTCCCTATTGCAGTCTGATCCTCGAGGCCAACCGGCGCCCGGACATCATCGAAGAATCCGTTCCCTTGCACGACGTGCACGGCGAACCGATCTACAAACCCAACCGCGAGCCGAGCGAGCATCTGCGCAAGTTTCTGGCCCACAAATATCTTCTTGCCTTCCACAAGCGGATCGAGGCCGCCATCGTCGCGGGGGCGGAGTTTTTGCTGGACGGTCATTCCACCGTGCCGGCCAGAGGGGTCGCCGACAACCAGATCGAGCTGATGAACTTCCAGCATGCTCCGTCGGATGAGCGGGTGAAAATTTATTCGCCGCCCGCCTACGTCGAGACCTACGCGGAAGAGCTGCAAAAGAGACTTCCCGAGGCCAAGGTGACCGTCAACACCTCCGAGTATTACCAGGTGCACGGCCACGTCTGCGCGGAGCATTCGGTCAACGCCTTCGGGAGAGTCGACAAGCGCGTGCCCGCCATCATCCAGGAAACCTGCGAACGGCTGTATAAAAATGCGGACGGGACGCCCAACGTCGAGGCCATCGACCGGCTGCGGCGCACGTTTGCCGAAGCGGCGTATCTGGCCATCCGCAAAGTCCGCAACATGAACAAGACCATCAAGATGATCAATCTCCACGGGTTGCGCCAGACCTACGACTTCGACTGCGGCGTCAAGGCGTTGCAAACGTTGATGGCGTATTACGGCGTCGAAGTCAGAGAAGACACCTTGTTGAAGGAGTTGGAAGCAGACAAGCATACGGGCACGCGCGTGGACAAAATGGTCGTCGCCGCCCGGATGAGAGGGTTCGACGTCGAGGCCGGGCAGAACTGGAGCCTGGAAGACGTGAAACGCTACGTCAGTCAGGATCATCCCGTCATCGTTTTGCTGCAGGCCTGGGCGGATGAATACAAGTCCATGGACGACTGGCGCAACAACTTCGAAGACGGACACTACGCCATCGTGATGGGCTACAACCGCAACGTTCTGTTTTTTGAAGACCCGGCGTCATTTCACCGGACCTGGCTCAAGGAAAACGAATTTCTCGCCCGCTGGCACGACAAGGATCCCGCAACCGGCGAAACGGTGAATCGCTTCGGCATGGTCCTGCTCAGCCGCCAACCGGTCGGCACCGGCATCGTCCACATGGAGTAGAGCGACGTTCGGCGCATTAACTTCAAAACGCCTTGCGCCTACGTTAATGATGGTTCAACATTCACCGTCGGGCGAAAATAACCAACGAAAGCGGCTGTCGCTCGATCACCATGCCGGGACAATGAGTACGAAAAGCACGAAAACAGACGCGCTGACCGAACTGCTGGCCGCCCTCGCCGCCGGCGAAGACACGCCGGCGCCGCCGGGGCGTCTTTCCCGCATGACGCGCATGGTCTTGACTTCCATGGGTGCGGGGCTGAGCGCCGTTTCGAAAGCTCGACTCTCGCATGGAGACAAAAACAGCTTTTAAGAAAGCTCCAAGGAGCAGATTCCTGAACACTGCCGTTTAAAATAATTTTATTTCAAGATAATATTTCTTGACATGACACGGTTTTGGGGACGGATTTTACCGGTTTGGATTTGAGGTTGTCGGGTTTGCGTTGTGCCTGCTGTCCCAAAGCGGGGATGGGCAAGGACAATTGGTCTTCGTCCGGCGCACCGGGCGGCGTGGTGAATGGATTGTCGAGCCATTGCCGCAAATCGCGATAGGTAAACAGGTTCCAGCGCAGCAGCGCCACCCGTTGCTGATCTCGCGCAACGACCTGGCTTGAGCCAACCGGCAAAAGAGCATCGAACAAAAATGTCTCCAGCAGGTAAGTCCTTTAGCCCCGCGCTCGGCTCCGTGCTTGACGACCAACCCGTGAAACGAATGGTGAAGAATTATAGAAATCAGTGGCTTCGTAAAAATGAATTTTATTCATGCGGCGGAGGACCGCCTTCGCACGTGATGGTGTGAATGACCTGGCCGTTCACTCGGACGGTGCCGCCGTTGATCGCCGCGTTTCCGTTGCAGTCGAACGCCGAGGTGGGGGCGATGACGTCGGTCGTGCCGCCGTTGATGTAGATGTCGCCGTTCGAATCGAACCCATCCGTATCGCCGGGGCCGACCTGGACGTAGATCGTCCCGCCGTTGACCTCGATCATCAGGCTGTAGGCTGAGCTTTTTTCCGTGGCGTTGATGCCGTCATCGGTCGCGTAGACGTCGATGTCCCCGTCGTTGATCTGAATGTAGGTCGCTTCGATCCCCTCGGTGCTCGTGGCGATATCGATGGTCCCGCCATCGACCTGAACATAGGTGGTGCCGCGGATGCCGTCGTCCGCCGCGGTGATGTTCAGCGTTCCCCCCGAGATGTAGACGAAGCCGACGGAATCGTCTTCGTCGTACTCGCTGTGCAACGCGTCCTTGCCGCTGGTGATGGTCATCTCGCCGCCGCCGATGCGGATGGAGTCGTTGGCCTCCAGGCTGTCCAGGGCCGAGGTAACGATAAGCGTACCGCCCGTGACCTTCAGATCATCCTTGGAGGCGACGCCGTTTGCTTTGGTCGAAACGATCTGCAGGCTCCCCGTTCCGTTCAGCGTCAGGTCGTCCTTGCAGAAAATCACCGCGTCCGGGTTCGCATCCCCGATCGCCACGAAGGTTCCGGAGACTTTCATGTAGTTGACGCTGCTCGCCGTCGTCGTGACGAATACCTTGTCCGCCGACTCGACATAGATCACCGGCGCGTTTGTGTTCGTCACGGATACGCCGTCGAGCACGAGCTGCACTTTCGCCTCGTCGTCGGCGCTCACAGTGATCGTCACGTTCGTCACGTTGCCGCTGATGACGTAGACGCCTTCGGTGGTGATGGTCTCGTTTTGGCCGCTGCTTAGCGTGAGGTACTCGGCGTCGGACAAATCGGGGATCTGTTCCATGTCCCGGTCTGTGAACATATCGTCGTCGTCATCGTCGTCATCGTCGTCATCGTCGTCGTCATCGTCGTCGTCGTCATCGTCGTCGTCGCCGGTGTCGTCATCATCGTCATCATCGTCGTCGTCGTCGTCATCGTCGCTGTCATTATCATCGTCGGCGCCGTCATCGTCATCGCCGGCGCTATCGTCGTCGCCGCCGTCGTCATCATCGTCGCTGTTCCCGCAGGAAAAAATGACGAATACCATCAACAGTAAAACAAGCGCGAAAATTTGTTTTTTCATGTCCGGTCTCCTTGGATCGTTGCTTAAAAAGCAACAACAAAAAATTATGCCTGCCTACCTTTGAGCAACAACCGCGCCAACCGGACGCTCACCAAAAACAATGAAAGAATCCGGGCAAATCCAGGTGAGGCAACGACGCTTCATTTCTGAGTAATGAGTGGATAACCATTTGGAATATAAAAATTTGTTGTCATTTGGCCCGATGCATGCCGCTCTGATAAAGGATAGGCCGGCCGTTGTTGGTTTAAACATCAAGCAAATCATTCGCCGACAACCTTCCTGCTACACAAAAAGCGCTGGAAGTCGAGCGCCGCTCAATAATGAGCACCCTTCGCATTCAGCATTTTCTCCGCCATGGCTTTTATACGGCGAGCTCGCTCGGTTACAAAAAGCGCGGCGGGTGGAAAAAGCGCCCCCGCTTCGCTGAAGCTATGAAGGGCTTCGGCGGACGGGTCGCGCCGGAGGGGCTGCCGCCGGCGGCCTTGGATAGAAAGCCTGATCAGGAACCACTCATGATCGCGTCGGCTCGAGCCTGTCGCCGGCAGGAATTGCTTGATTCGAGTGAGGTAAAATCAATCAGTGAACCAAAGATAAAAAGGAGACCGACTACCCCTGAACGACATCCGCTGAAATGACTAATATGGTACGCTGTTTCGTTTGACACACTATGCCATTTTTGCAAAAATGACGACATGAAAAAACGCCCTTTCACCCGCAACGACAAAAAAGCCAAGATCCGTAGGGCCATCATTCTGACCGCCGCCGATCTGTTCGAAAAACAAGGCTTCGAGAACACATCGGTCGATGAAATTGCGGCGGAAGCCGAGATCTCGCGAAGCACGTTCTACCGGTATTTTCCAACGAAAGAGCATGCAGCGTTTCCCTATCACGAGGAATACGTCGCCCGAGATCGGAAGAGCACACGTCTGAACTCCAGTCACCGAATACGATCT
>CALBTQ010000506.1 GCA_937967875.1 uncultured Pseudomonadota bacterium | reverse complement strand
ACCGTGACCGTCGAGCTCGATCCGGCGCACTCGCCGCAGGATAACGCCGACCGCAAGTTCAAACTGGCCCGGCGCACCCGGCGCAAGGTCGAAGCCTTGCAGGAACGCCTGACGGAGATGCAGACCAAGCACGACGCGCTGGACGAAATCGCCGCCGCGTTGGCGCAGGAGCCGACCGACGACGAACTGGCCGCGCTGGTCGAGCGTGTGCGCAGCCTCGGCGTGAAGGCGAGCGCACCGCAGGCCGCGCCGGTGCGCAAAAAGAAACCGGAAGAGCAGGGCGGCGTGCGGCCCTTCACCGCGCGCGACGGGGCGAAGATCTATGTGGGGCGCAACGATCGCGAGAACGACGAACTGACCTTCCGCCTGGCGCGCGGCAACGATTACTGGCTGCACGTCGAGGGCGCGCCGGGCAGCCACGTGGTCGTGCGTCTGCCGTCCGGCGGCGAACTTACCAGCGAAACGTTGCTGGACGCCGCTTCATTGGCGTTGCTGCACAGCTCGCGTAAATCGGCGGGCGACGGTACGGTGATGTACACGCGGCGCAAGCACATCCGCAAGCCCAAGGGCGCGCCGCCGGGCAAGGTGCTGGCCGGATCGACCAAATCGATTTTCATCCGGCTGGACGATGCGCGGGTCGAGCGCCTGTACCAAAGCCGCGAATGAGGGGGAAAATCATTGACGGCGCTCGGGGGGGAGTGTACCATCGCGCCGACGGTCGAACCTGGGAGCGGTCGGTCGATTTTTTTTAGCGAAAAATGAAGAAGATTACGCGGCAACCACATACCAATCGGCGAACGTTTATTAAAAGCGCGGCGGCCCTGGCCGGCGCGGCGACGCTCGGTCTGCCCCTGCGCGCGAAAGCCGCCGACGCCGAGCTTGACGCCGATTTTGTCGGTCCGTGGGGCGTGTGCTACGCCGACAACGGCGACCTGTACGTCACCGATCCCGGCGCCTATCACGTGCTGGTGTTCGCCCCCAACGGGCAGACAAAAAACGTGTTCGGCAAACCCGGCAGCAAGGACGGTTGTCTGAATTTTCCCACCGGCATCCAGGTGGCGGGCAGCGAGGTGCTGGTCGCCGACACCAACAACGGCCGCATCGCGCTCTTCAACCGGCGCGGCGAATGGACGGGCGCGCTGGGTTCGCTGGGCATCGCCACGGCCAAGCTCGCCGCACCCAACGGCGTGTTCGCCGGCGACCGCTGGATCTGGGTGGCCAACACGCGCGGGCACGTCGTGCAGCGCTACGACTGGTCGTCGCGCCGCCTCGACCGCGCCTTCGGCGTGCTGGGCGACGATGCGCAACCGCCGGCGCCGGGGGCGCTCGATTTCACGCTGCGTCAGCCGACCGCGGTGGTCACCGACGCCTACGGGCGCGTGTACGTGCTCGACAGCAAGCACGCGCGCATCGTGGCGTTGGACATGGAAGGGCGCGTGCAGTGGATCGTCGCGCCGCAGGCCGACGGACGCGGCTTGTTGCGGCCGCAAGCGATGACGATCAACGTCGACACGCTGCTGCTGGCCGATACGGGCAATCATCGTCTTTTGAAACTCGACCTCACCGGACGCGTGCTCGCCGCGCGCGACGGCATCACCGATCCGCACGGGCTCTCGTGGTTCGGCGGCAAGATCGCCGTGGCGCAAAGGAGCGGGCGCGCGGTGCGGATCATCGACGGATTCTGATGGACGCGTTGTACTACGCCACCGCCGCGTTTCTGGTGATCGGCTGGATCGCCCTGGAGATTCTGCGCGGACGGCGTTCGCTGGCCGGGACGATCGTGTGCGTGCGCGACGACGAGCTGCCGCTGGCTTCGTTGCTGCAATCGCGCGTGGTCGTGCGGCTGGAAAACGGGCGCGAGGTCGACGCGGTCGCCGGCGGCTGCGTGCGCTGCCAAAGCGGTTTGCGGCCCGGCAGCCGCGTGCTTCTGCTCAAACAAAACGACCACTACGTCGTCTCGCTGCCCGCGTGGCGCGCGAGCGACTGTCGCACGGATAAGGCATGATTCTGGGCTACGTCACCTTGACGATCTTCCTCGCGGCGATGGTGCTGACCTTGCTGCGCAAGATCAATCTGCCCGTGCAGACCGTGCTGGTGCTGGTCACGCTGGTGTGCCTGGCGATCGGCGCGATCGTCAAAGGCTTTACCGAGGGCGCGGCGGCGATTCTCACGCTGCCCAACGAAATGATGGGCGGCATCATTTTGCATCCGGTGACCGCGTTGCTGGCCGGGTTGTTTCTGGCCGGCGCGCTCAACGCCTCGGGCGGCTTCGAGGCGTTTAAGGTGCTCATCGCCAAGCTGCAAAAATCGCCGCTGGGCTTGGCCGGCACCTTCGTCGTGCTGATCAACTTCCCGATGATCACCAGCCTGCCGTGCGGCCGGATCATGGCCGCCGCGCTGCTGCCGCTGCTGTTCGCCTTCGGCTCGGAAGGCGGGATGAACCTGCTGACCAAATCGCAGCTCATCGTGTTGATCGGCGCGTTCGCGCGCAACGCCTTCGGCTCCTGCGGTCCGAGTCCGATCGGCGGCGTCGGCCAGATCGGCGAGGGCTTTCTGGGCAGCCATTTCCCGACGGCGGCCGACGGCATCCTGCGCGCGCCGCAGGCGTTTTCGTTGATGATCGGCACGGCGCTGACCGCGTTGTTCCTCAAGATGATCAGCCGCCGGTTGTACCCCGACAGTTGCAGCTTGCGCGACAAGCGCGAGGGCGAGGTCGACGCGATCGTCGTGCCCCAAGCGCCGTTGGCCGGTTACGCGTCGCTGGTGATTTTCGTGGCCGCGTTGATCGTCGCCATCTTCCAGCCCTTCGGCAAAGTGCCGGTGCAAACGGTGCTGGTTATCGCGGCGATCGCGATCATCCTCATCGGCCGCGCCGGAATCGAAGCGCTGATGGCGGGCATCATTCTATTGCCGGTCAGCGCGATGGTCGCCGGGTTCATGGCCGCGGGCGCACTGGCGGCGACCAATGGCTTCGACGCGCTCGGCCAGGTGCTGGGCCTGCTGGCGAAGGTGCCCGTGCTTGGCGTGGCCGGCATGTTGGCGATTTTCGTGCAGATCCAGACGATGATTCCACTGTCGTGCAGCCGCATCCTCACCGCCGCGCTGGTGCCGGTGCTGTTTTTGTTCGGCCCGGCCGCCTACGGCTTTTTGACCTGGGAGCAACTGGCGGTGGTCATGGCCGCGTACATCATCAACGCGACCACCAGTTGCGGCCCGAGCCCGCTGGGCGGCGGCGGGATGATGGGCGAGGGGCAGATGCGCGTGGAGAGCGGCTACATCAAAGGCGCGTACACCTTCACCGTGATGGCCGCGATGACGCCGCTGGCGGCGGTGTACATGAAATTTCTCAACCTGGTGAATTTCGCGGCGCCGGGCGAAGCGCTGACGGCGAACATCGGCGCGCTCGGCGGCTTCGTTGTATTGATCGTCGCGATCAACTTGCTGGCGATCCGGCTGATGGCCCGTTTGGCCGCGCCGGGCGACAAACCGTACTTCACGCAGGTCGGCGGTTTCCTGGCCACGGGCATGTTCGCCGGAATGGTGCTGGCGTTGTCGACCTTCGGCCTGCATGTGATTCCGGCGCTGCAGGGCGCGTTCGGCGGTCTGCTCGCCGCGTTGTGGATCGCATTCATGGTGCCGAAAAAACTGGAGCCCGAACCGGCTCCGTTCTAGGAGGTTGCGAGATGCTGGGCATGCTGACCTTCGCCGTGGGCGGCGTCCTGTCCGGGGTGATGATCGCCTGGAGCATGGACTTCAAAACCGCGCGGGAATTGATCCAGGGCGGCCTCGGCGGCCTGACGGTCGGCGTGCTCATGGCCCTGTTGTTGCCGATGTAGGAGAGAGCGTGGCGCGCGAGAAACGCAAATATACGCCCAAACGCGAAGACGGAACGCAGCCGATCGGATTGCCGGGCATCCGGCGATTGCAGTTCTTCACCAATTTGCGCGACCGGGCGTTGACGAAAAATCTCAACCGGCTGGCGATGCTGGGCATCGGCGCGAGCCTGGCGCTGGACGTGGCCAAGCCGGTGGCGACCGGCGTGCCGCAAACGATCTTCTGCTACGAGTGCCGCGCCTGCTATGCGACGCAGGACAAGTGCCCGGCGGCGATCGCCTATCAGGCCGAACTCATCGTGGCCGCGCGCGTGGGCGACCACTGGCGATTCATCAAAAACGGCGGCATGAAATGCCTGCGCTGCGGCGGTTGCGTGAGTTTCTGCGTGGTGAATCTCGATCTGCCGCGCATCTTCAGCCGCGGTCAGCAACGCGTGATGGAAGCGATGGAGCAGGGCCGCATTCCGCGCCGGCGGATCCGGCGCGCGCTGGAAGAGGGATTGTTTGGGCGCGAATTCATCGACCGCGTCGTCGCGTGGCTGGACAAGCAAAACGGGGGTAGGGCATGAAGACCTGGGCGCCGCTGATCGAAGATCGCCTGACGCGCGGCTTGCGGCTGGCGATCATGGTCGGCGCGCTCGCCCTGCTTTTCCCGCGTGGGCGGTTCTACGCGCTGCTGGCGCTGGCCGTGCTGTTGTTGGCGCACGGGATCGTCCATTGGCGACGCGGCGGCAAGCGCTACGTGGGGGCGATCGCCGCGGTGACCGTCGCCTTGTTCGTCGCGCTGGTATACGCCAACGTGCAGCGACACAAGGTCGAATCGTACCTGGAGCATCATCGTCCGTTGGCGGCGTCGCTGGCGCCCGACGGCGTGCATCGCGGCGCGGGACCGGGCAACAATGGACCGCTGACGGTCGATGTGAAAGTGACCGACGGCAAGATCGAGCGCGTCGATCTGGTCGAGCATCGCGACGCGGTGTACGCCTTCGACGACGTGCTGCCGGCGTTGCGCGGGCGCGCGACGGTCGACACGCAGTTCCTCGCCGGGTTCGTGTTTCGCAACGAACGCAGCATCGTCGGTCTGGGCGCGGCGATGGAAGACGCGCTGCTCAAGGTCATTTTCGACGCGCCGCATTTAGATGCCGCGTCGCGGGTGGTTTTCTTTTTAACCTCCAACGAAGGCGGCAGGATCACGATCAACGCGCTGGCGATTTTGTTCATCGTGCTGCTGGCCTTCGATTATACCTTCGGGCCGACGCTACGCCCCGGCCTGGGACAGTCGCTGAACTGCTACAACTGCCAGGCGTGCGTCGGCGTGTGCCCGGTCAAGCAGGTGGGCGGCGATCCGTTCCCAATGATCATGGTGCTCGAAGCGCGCCTGGGCAACGTCGAGCGACTGGCGGAGTTGGCGAAATATTGCGTCGGCTGCGGCCGATGCGCGGCGAAGTGTCCGGTGGGCAACAGCGGTCCGTCGATCGCCTCGGCGGGCTACCTGGTCTGGCGCGAACGGCAGCGGCGCGAACAGCGGCGGCGCGAGCACGAACTGCGTACGCTGACCGGCGAGAGGACGGAGGTCGATCGTGGCTGAGCGCAAACGCCGCTGGGGATTTCTGATCGATCTGCGCAAGTGCATCGGCTGCCAGACGTGCGAAGTGACCTGCAAAATGGAAAACGACGTGCACCTGGGCGTGTGGCGTTCGTGGGTCAAGCAAGTGGAGAAGGGCGAGTACCCGCACGTGTCGCGCGGTTTCCTGCCGCTGCTGTGCAACAACTGCGAAAATCCGATCTGCGTGACGGTCTGCCCGGTCAACGCCAACCGCAAGCGCCCCGACGGCATCGTCACCTTCGATCCGCACCGTTGCGTCGGCTGCCGCTACTGCATGGCGGCGTGTCCGTACGAGGTGCGCTACATTCATCCGACCAAGCGCATCGTGGAAAAGTGCAACTGGTGCCATCACCGCGTCGACGCCGGTTTGCAACCGGCGTGCGTGGAAAATTGCCCGACCGGCGCGCGCGTGTTTGGCGATCTATTGGATCCGGGCAGCGAGATCCGGCGGATCATGACGCAAAACGAAACGACGGTGATTCAGCCGGAAATGGGCACCAAGCCGCAGGTGTATTACGTGAACTACGACGAGGCCGTGTTCGCGACCAAACGCAAACTGAAGTGGAAGTGGCGTTAGATGGAAGAGGCAACCCGCCTGCTGTATGATGTGCATCACCAGACGACCTTCGCCTGGCTGATCTCGATCTACTTCTATTTCACCGGGTTGTCGGCGGGCAGTTTCGTGGTCAGTACGATGAGCTACGGGTTCGGCATCGCCAAGTACAAACCGATCAGCCGCATCGCGGTGATCACCGCGACCGCCTGCCTGGGCATCGCGCCGATCGCCCTGCTGCTGCAGGTCGGCTGGCCGATCCGCTCGATCTGGAACCACTTCACATACCTGAATTTTTCCAGCCCGATGACCTACGGCGCGTTTCTTCTTGTAGGTTATCCGGTGGTGTGCGTATTCTATGCGCTGTTCATGTTCCGCGAAAATTTGCGCCTGACCAAGCTGCTGGGGATGATCGGCATTCCCACGGCGATCGCCACGCACGGCTACACGGGCTTCATTTTGGCGTTCGGCAAGGCGCGCGCGTATTGGAACACGGCGCTGATGCCGACGCTGTTTCTGGTGTCGGCGATCGTCTCGGGTCTGGCGTTGATGATCCTGCTGGTGATGCTGATGTATCGGTTCTTTAAAAAGGAGAAGCGGGCGCCGGCGGAGATCGTTGAAGGCCTCGCCCAACTGTTGGCCTGGGCGATCGTGGTTGATCTGTTTCTGACTTTCTGCGACATCGCGGTGCTCTCGATCAGCCACGAGGGCGCGCAGAAAATGGCCTGGCTGGTGCTGGGCGGCAGTTTCTCGCCGCTGTTCGTCGGCCTGGAAAATTTGTTCGGCAAGGTGCTGCCGATGATCGTGTGTTTCACGCCCGCGCTGCGGCGTAAACGCTGGCTGGTCGCGCTGGCCTGCGCGGCGGTGGTCATCGGTATTTTCTTCATGCGGTACGTGACCGTCTTCGGCGGTCAGGTGCTGCCGTTGATGTAAGGAGGACGCGTGCGTCTGTCGCGCCGCCAATTCGTCGCCTGGGGCCTGGGAGCCGGAGCCGCGCTGTCGGTGCAGACCGCCGCGGGCGGCTACCTGCGGCACGTGTGGCGCACGGCGGGGCGGGCCGACACCCCGGTGGCGTCGATCTGCCGCGCCTGCCCGGCGGGCTGCGGGATCGTCGGTTATCTGCGCGACGGTAAACGCCTGACGGCGATCATGGGCAACCCGGAGCATCCGGTCAGCCGGGGGAAGATCTGCGCGCAGGCGTTGCAGGCGATCAACCTGCATCATCATCCGGAACGCTTGAGGCAGGGATGCTGGCGCGACGGGGAGCCGCAAACCACCGAGGCGCTGATCGAGCAGGCGGCCCGGGAAATCGACAAGCGTCTGGCCGCCGGCGCGCGGCTGGTCGTCGACACATGGGATGAAATGCCCGGCCAGGCGATGTTGTTGTCGGCGGTCAAGGGCGACGCGCATTTGATCGGACGCGAAACGCTGGGGGCGGCCAACCGGATGCTGGCGCAGGAAGAGGTGTGGGGGCGGGAGTGCCGGCCGGAAATGCGCGGGACCGATCTGCTGCTGGTGTTCGGGGCCGATCCGTACGCCGGCGGACCGCGGTTCATTCGCGAGGCGCGGGAGATCGCCGAGGAACGAGCCGAGCACGGGATGCGGATGATCGTGTTCGATCCGCGTTTGTCCAACACCGGCGGGCGCGCCGATTTGTGGGCGCCGATCCGCCCGGGGACGGACCACGTCGCGGCGATGGCGATCGCGCGTTACGCGCTGGAGCAGTCGCTGCTCACCGAAACGATGACCTTGCGCAATGGGACGATCACCTATCTGTCGTTGACCAAGGCGGTCGACGCGTTCGATCTGGATCGGGCGGCGCACGCGTGCGGCGTGGATCCCGAGTTGCTGCGGCAGGCGGGCGAATTGTACGTGGCCGCGCACCATCCGGCGGTGCTGGCCGGCGACGGCGTATTCAACCAGCGCGATCCGCTGGGCGCCTATCGGGCGATCGCGTTGCTCGAAGCGATGCGCGAAGTGCGCCGCGCGCCGTTGCAGCCGCGGCCGGGGCACGTCCCTTCCAGGCTGTGCTGGTCGGCGATGGAGGCGGAGAGTTTTTATCAAAATCTGTTCGCGGACGATGCGCCGACGGTGCTGATCACCCACCGCGCCAATCCGGTGTACGAGCGCGGACCGGCGTTCGCGCGCGGGCTGCGCGAGGCGAAGAACCTGCTGCACATTTCGCTCAGTCCGCTGCCCAACGAGACGACGCAGACGGCCGACCTGGTCATTCCCGAGGCGCTGCCGCTGGAAAGTTACGGCCGCCAGTGGTTGAGCGCGTACGTCGAGACGCCGACCTACGTCGAACAGCAGCCGGTGGCGCAGCCGCCCGAGGGCGTGTGGACCGGCGAGGATATCTTCCGCGCGCTGGCCGAAGCCTTGGGCGCGCAGGAGAACGTTTACGAGAACCACGATTTCGACCTGGTGCGGCAGTCGACGGGGGCGCGCAATTTCACGCCGATCGGCCGGGGCATTTACGCGGGCGACGAGGCGGCGCGTACGACGATCTCCTACCGCGTTTCGCTCGGCGAGCTCGAAGCGCTGCAGCTTCCCGCCGATGCCCCGCCGGAGAAAAACAAGCTGACGGTGATTCTGCACGAAACGGCCGTGGCCAATCGCGACAGTGCGCCGGCGAAATGGAGCCAGGAGATTCAACACGCGCCGCCGTTGTTCGTGCACCCCGACGATGCGCGTCGCCTGCGCGTGCGTGACGGCGCCATGCTGCTGTTGGCCGGCCGCCGCGGCGACGAGGAAGAGAGCGTATACGAGGTGATGGTCAAGGTGTTCATCTCGCACGGCGTACGGCCCGGTTGCGCGGCGATCGCGCAGGAACAGGGGCACGACGCCGGCGGACGCGTGGCGGCGGCGCAGCCGTTCAAGTCGCCCGACGATACGGACATGCGCCTGCTGTGGTGGCGTGAGGAGGGCAACGGCGAAAACCTCATGCCCTTGCTGCAGGCGGCCGACGACGTCACCGGCGCGCTGATCGTGCGTCAGCCGCTGGAAGTGGAGGCGAAGCCATGAAAAGCCTCCCGGCGCGGATCGTCGGCTGGATCGAAGCGTTCCTGATCAAAGCGCCGCCGCTGTGGGTCGGGCTGGGGATGATCGTTTTGGGCGTCGCCGGCTTCGAGGGCATGGTCACCTACAACCAGTCGAACGCGTTCTGTTTCAAGTGCCACGAGCAAGAAGGCCTGTTCCGCTCGATCGACCTGGAATCGACCGCGCACACGCCGGTGAAAAAGGAAAATCAACATTGCCTGACCTGCCATACCGACAAGGATTTTTATACCTACGCGGTCGATCTGGCGCGTAGCGCGAGCAAGGGTTTGGTGGTAGCGACCAACGACGAGATCGCGCATCTGCCGCCGCAGGATCCGGGGTACGACGATGCGGATTGCCTGAAGTGCCATTACGACGTGCTTAAGATCGAAAAGGCCGACGCGTTGGATCTGCCGCCGGAACTGGCGCAAATCGGTTTGAATTTTTCGCACCGCAACCATTTCCGGGTGAAGGATTTTCCGGCCGAAGCCGCCACGCGCCTGATGGAATTGAACATGCGCACGGGTTTGAGCAAAGTGGAAATCGATGAGCGCGATCTGCTGTTGCGCGCGCAATTGGGGCGTTGCGGCCAGTGCCACGACCGCGAGCAGATACAGACCGACGGCGAAGGGGCGCCGGACCGGTCGATCAACTATTTTTCGCTCAACCCGATGCGCTGCACGGGCTGTCACCTGGATGCGGCCCGCGACAATCATCCCGGCACGGTGCGCCTGGAGTTGCCGCGCGAGGAAACGTGCCGCCGCTGTCACACCGGCACGTTCCACGGACGCTATACGATTTTCCGCGCCGAGTGCGCCGGAACCGATACCCGCGATTGCCGCCGCTGCCATCCGCTGTGGCGGGCGCCCGGAAAAGCGAACGTCGCCGCCGCCGCGGCGATACAGCCGTAAGGAGGAGGCCGTCCTTGCGTCCATCACCGAACGAAACCACCCGTTGGACGAGCCGCGCCGGCTGAC
>CALBTQ010000505.1 GCA_937967875.1 uncultured Pseudomonadota bacterium | reverse complement strand
GGCTCGCTGCACATGAATATACGGATCTGGCCGATTTGGTAGGGACGTTCCGCGCTTAGTTGCGGTTGAGCAACACGATCACTTGGTTATCTTGCGTGGGATCCGCCGGGTTCCACAACAGCAGATCGCTTTTCTTATCGTTGTCCAGATATTCCAGGCGATACTCCTGCGGCGGCGCCAGCGTCTGTGTTAAAAACGGCTCGGCGGCGATACGCATGTTTCCCTGATTGCGCCACACGCCGAAGCCGTCCTCGTAAGCCATGAAGAAATCGGGCTTGCCGTCGCCGTCGAAATCGCCCTCGAAGCTGGGTACGAAACCAATTAAATGACCGTTATCGGTGTTCAGATCCAAGGTCACATTTTTCGAGATCGTCGGCTTTTCGGCGTACATCTGCGGACCGATCGCCCCACGGCAGGCGAATAGTTTTACGTCGACTTTCACCTTCTTGCTCAGAAACATGCGCGCCAATTGCACCAAGCCGATCTCGGCGGTGGGCATGCCCATTTCCTTGCGGCCGTCGCCGTCGATGTCCCAGAATCGCAAACCGGCCATGTAACCCGAGGCGGTCAGCGTGAAGCCCGGCTTGGCGGCAAATCCGCCATCGATGCCGCGATGGATGTGTACTTCGCTGGAAAAATTCGTCAGTCCGCCGCCGAATTTGTTGATCATCGCGTCGACCCGCCCGTCGCCGTCGATGTCGTCGACGAGCGTGAGCACGTTCATGTTTTCCTGCGCGCGTTCGGCGGGCGTAAGAATCGGCAGCGTGAATTTTTGCCCCTTCGTGGCGAAACGTCCGGCCGCGCCGCGATACAACCACAGCGATTCGCCGCGCGCCAGATACAGGTCGCGCTCGCTCTGCCGCTCGCCGGTGAAGATCATCGGAAAACGCACCGACGAGGAAATCATGTAATCGGGCATGCCCGGCGGCTGCAAACCATGCGTGTTGATCCAACTACGTAGCGGCACCGTCAGCGTTTCGGCCGCAACCATCTTCCCTTCGTCGTCCGGGCGGAACATCCGCAACGCGCCGTAATCGGGAAGCGCCACGGCGATCTTGCCGTCGCCCGACCAATCACGTACGAGATTTTCATACGGCAGTTGCCCGTTGAACGGCGGGAACAGGACGCCCGAACCCATTTTGATCAACGTTTGCGGGCTCTGTGCGCCCTCGTCGGTCAGTTTGACGAATTGCACGCTCCATTTGCGAAACAAAATAACTTCATCGATGCCGTCGCCGTCCAGATCGGCCAGATCGAACACGCACGCATCGGCCGGCGCGGCGAAATCGATATCCGGCGCGCCTGTGTAGCCCTGCGCCGTACCCAGAAAAATCGCCAGACGCGCCTGAGCGTCGGGCGGCGCGCCGAAGCGATAGGACGCCAGCAGGTCGGTGAAACCGTCGCTGTCCAGATCGGCGGTCACCACTTCGGCCACGCGTCCCTTGACCTGACAGACGTTGCGCACGAACGCAGCATTCGCCGTCGTCGCCAGCAACAACAACGCCAGGCAAGCGAGCGTCAGGATTTTCCTGTTCATCGAACTCCCTTTCGCGGGGTTACTCCATCAGTACATCCAACATGCGTTCGGTCAGCAATTGCGGGCCGCGTACGCCTTGCGTCGGTTGAAAATTGTTGATCAACGCAGCGAAGGCATACAGTTCGCCGCGCGCATCGTAGCTGTAGCCCGCCAGCGAAATCACGCCGTTGAGCAAACCGGTCTTGGCCCGTACCCGGCCTTTGAGCGCGCTTTTTCGGAAGCGGAAACGCAGCGTGCCGTCGACCCCGGCAATCGGCTGCGCTTCCAGAAATTCCGGAAACACGCGCGGATTGTGCGCCATGAATTGCAGGATCGACACCATCGAATCGGCGCTTTGCATATTCTGCCGCGATAGGCCGGAACCGTCGTACACGACAGCGCCTTCCTGATATAGGTTGTTGCGCTTGAGCCAATCCGTGATCGCCTGTGCGCCGTTTTCGCGCGAGCCGGCCTGCTTGGTTTGCACCGCGCCGATCGTGCGCAGAATCTGCTCGGCCGTAAAGTTGTTCGAAAAACGGAAGAGATGACGCAAGATCAGCGACAACTGTTCGCTTTCATGCTTATGCACGAGAAATTTTTTCGCCGGCGCTTTTCCTGCGCGGTCTTTGCCGACGATCTTCACGCCTTCCTTGGCCAGTGCTTCGCGGAAAGCGGCCAGCGCCAACGGCAACGGATCGCTCACCGCGTGGAACGTCGGATTGGGTTGCGCGAACAGTCCGACCGTTCCCGACACATGCGCTGAACCGTTGCTCAAACTCAGGTAGCATTTGTTGCCCGCGCCCGCGACCGTCTGAATCGTGCCGCTGACCTTGGTGCCCGACACCAGCGGTTCGATGGTCACCGTCGCCGGCGCGCCCTCGACCGCTCCCGGCCGTACCCAGAAGGTGATCGTGTTGTAATTCACCGACAATGCGCCCAGCGAGGCGTGGTACGCACGATGCGTTTGCCGGCCCCAATCGGCATAGAAACGTTCCTGGTCGTGAAACGAATCGTCGCCGACCAGATCGCCGAGGACCTTCTTCACGCCGGCGATGCGCACGCCGTGCGCCAGTTCATATACCTGATCCAGATCCAGACTGGGATCGCCGCTGCCGACGATATACAAGTTGCCGTGCACGTTGCCCTCGGCGTCGGGGCGGCCGTCGGCCAACACCTTGGTGACAAAACGATACTGCGGCCCGAGAATATTCAGCGCCGCCGAGCCGGTCACCAGCTTGTTGGTGCTGGCGGGAATGCACAGTTGATTCGATTGACGCGCCAAAAGCGTCTTGCCGTCGCGCACCCGTTGCACCTTGACGCTCAATTGCGCGCTTTTGATGATCGGATCGTCGAAGATCTTCTTGATTTCCTGATGTTGGCGCTTGCTGAGCGGATCGGACTCGGGCGTTGGCGTCGACGGCGTTTGGGTCACCACCTCCGCCTCAGCGGGCGTTTGGGCTTGGGCGGACAGGCTTTTCACCTGGCCGATCAACAGCAAGAGCAGGCACAGCGCAAACAACAATCCCACACGTTTTTTCACGATGTTCACCGGTTCGACTCCCAGCCAAAATGATGTTCCAGGGTACCGGTCCGACCGTTCGGATGCAAGCGCCGCTCCTGACTTGCAAACCGTCGGCGCATGTGTAGAATACGCGTCCACGGGATCCACAGAACGATAGAGGTGAATCGATGTATTACAACGCCAACAACATCCGGGTCGGCCATGTGATCGAGTTCAACGGCGATCCATGCAAAGTGCTGACCGCGACGCACATCACGCCGGGCAAAGGCAACGCGGTGATGCAGATTAAAATGCGCAACCTGAAAACCGGCATCCAGACGGAGAGCCGTTTTCGCGCCACCGAGCAGGTCAAACGCGCCTTTCTCGACACCGTCGTGATGGAATATCTTTACGAAGACGGCGAAATGGCGCACTTCATGGACCAGGCAACCTACGAGCAACGCTCCTTCCCCTTAGAGGAAATGCGCGAAATGCTAGGTTTCGTCCTGCCCAACACGACCGTGCAGATGCAGGTGTACCAGAGCGAAGTGGTCGGCATCGACCTGCCCAAAGTGGTCGAACTCAAAGTGGTGGAATGCGCGCCATACATCAAAGGCGCGACCGTCACCAACCAGACCAAACCGGCCACGCTCGAAACCGGCCTGGTGATCCAGGTGCCGGGCTTCATCGAGCCGGATCAGATGATTCGTGTGGATACCGAAACCGGCGAGTACATGGAGCGCGTGAAAAGCTGAGCCGGCGTTTTATTCGTCGTAACCGTGGGGGTGGGCCTGATGCCACTCCCACGCTGATTTAACGATCGATTCCAGGTCGGGATACACCGGCTGCCAATCCAATTCGCGGATGATCTTCTCCGCCGAGCCGATCAGCAACGGCGGATCGCCCGGCCGGCGCTCGCCGATGACCGCCTGGATGCTCTTGCCGGTCACCTTGCGCGCCACCTCGATCACTTCCTTGACGCTATAACCGTTGCCGTTGCCCAGGTTGTAATGGCTGGCCGTATCCATTTTTTTGTCCATGGCCAGAATGTGCGCCCGCGCCAGATCGAGGATGTGAATGTAATCGCGCACGCACGTGCCGTCCTGCGTGGGGTAATCGTCGCCGAAGATGGTCACCTTGTCGCGCTGGCCCAACGCCGCTTGCAGCACGATGGGGATGATATGCGATTCGGGATCGTGGTCCTCACCCAGGTCATAGGCGGCGCCGCAAGCGTTGAAGTAGCGCAGAATCGTGTAGTTCAAGCCGTGCACCGTGTGATACCAGTACAGCATGCGCTCGAACGCGAGTTTGGTTTCGCCGTAGGGATTGGTCGGCAACTGCGGCAGGTCTTCGGTGATCGGCAATTGCTGCGGTTCGCCGAAGGTCGCGCAGGTGCTGGAGAAGATAATGTAGTTCACGCCCTCGGCGCGCATGGCGTCGAGGATCACCTTGCCGACGACCACGTTGTTTTCGTAATACAGTTCCGGTTTCTGCATGCTTTCGCCGACCTGGCTGTGCGCGGCGAAATGCATCACGGCGTCGATTTTATTTTCGGCGAAGGTCTGCCGCAGCGTCGCCGCGTCGCCCAAATCGGCGTGGACAAAGGCCGCACCCTTGGGCACGGCGGCCCGGTGACCGCGATCGAGGTTGTCGTACACGACCACGCGATGGCCCTGCGTCAACAGTTCCGCCGCGGTCACGCTGCCGATGTAACCGGCGCCGCCGGCGACCAGTACGTTCACGTTGCTATCCTTGTTTTTCGAGTTGTTGGCGGAAATACGCGATCGTCTGCGCCAGACCTTCCTTCAGCGTGACGCGCGGTTCCCAACCGAGCAACGCTTTAGCCTTGCTGATATCGGGTTGGCGGACTTTCGGATCGTCGACCGGCAAATCCTTGAAAACCAATCCGCTACGCGCGCCGGTCAATTCGACGATCGCCTCGGCAAACTGCATGATGGTCATTTCCGCCGGATTGCCGATGTTGGTCGGTTCGACCTCGTCGCTCATCAGCAGGCGGTTGATGCCCTCGACCAGATCGGAAACGAAACAGAAGCTGCGCGTCTGCTTGCCGTCGCCGAAGATCGTCAGGTCCTCGCCGATCAGCGCCTGGTTGATGAATGCGGGCACCACGCGGCCGTCCTTGGCGCGCATGCGCGGACCGTAGGTGTTGAAGATGCGCACGATGCGCGTCTGTACACCGTGGAAGCGGTGATAGGCCATGGTCAGCGCCTCGGCGAAACGCTTCGCCTCGTCATAAACGCCGCGCGGACCGATCGGATTCACGTTGCCCCAGTAGTTTTCCTTCTGCGGATGTTCGAGCGGATCGCCGTACACTTCGGAGGTCGACGCCAGCAAGAACCGCGCTCCCTTCTCCTTGGCCAGGCCCAACGCTTTGTGTGTGCCCAACGCACCGACCTTGAGCGTCTGGATCGGCAGCTCGAGGTAGTCGATCGGGCTGGCCGGGCTGGCGAAATGCAGGATGTAATCCAACGGACCGTCGAGGTAGATGTAGTTGGTCACATCATGCTTGATGAAGGTGAAGTTGTCGGCCGTGATGTGCGCGATGTTCGCGATGCTGCCGGTCAGCAGATTGTCCATCGCAATGACTTCGTAGCCTTTGGCGACGTAGAAATCGCACAGATGCGAGCCGATAAAACCGGCGCCGCCGGTAATCAGAATACGGGGCATGCGATACCTCTTTTCGGGTCAGGACGCGTGGTCCCGGCCGATCGAATAATATGCGAAACCCATGTCCTTGAGCACTTTGGGTGTATACAGATTGCGTCCGTCGAACAACACCGGCGCGCTGAGCATCGACTTGATGCGGTCGAAATTCGGCCGGCGGAATTCATTCCATTCGGTGATCAGGATCAGTGCGTCGGCGCCTTCGAGCGTTTCGTAATTGTTGGCGCACAGTGTCAGCGTGCCGGCGGCGATTTCGTCGCCGAGATTGTAATGCTGCCCGGCCTCTTCCATCGCGACCGGATCGTACGCCCGGCAGGTGGCGCCGGCGGCGGCCAGCTTGCGGATCATCAACTTGGCCGGTGCTTCGCGCATGTCGTCGGTCTGCGGCTTGAAACTCAGGCCCCAAATCGCGAACACCTTGCCCTTGATGTCGCCGCCGTAGTGCTTCACGATTTTATCGAACAGTACGGTCTTTTGGCGTTCGTTGACCTCGTCGACCTTGTGTAAAATCTGCAGCGCCATGCCGGATTCCTCGGCGGTTTTGATCAGCGCTTTGACGTCCTTGGGGAAGCACGACCCGCCGTAACCCACTCCCGGGAAGAGAAACGCTTTGCCGATGCGCGAATCCGAGCCCACGCCCTTGCGCACGTCGGCCACGTCTGCGCCGACCATGTCGCACAGGTTGGCGATCTCGTTCATGAAGCTGATTTTCGTGGCCAGCATCGCGTTGGCGGCGTACTTGGTCATCTCCGCCGATTTGATGTCCATGAAGATGATCGGATTGCCGGTGCGCACGAACGGCGAATACAGTTCGCCCATCATCTCGCGCGCCTTGTCGTGGTCGGTGCCGATAACCACGCGGTCGGGATACAAGAAGTCGGTGATCGCCGCGCCTTCCTTCATGAACTCGGGATTGGACACGACGCAAAATTCGACGTCGGTTTCGGCCGCAACCGCCGCGCGCACCTTATCGGCGGTGCCGACAGGAACGGTCGATTTGTCCACGATGACTTTAAATCCGTTGATCGACTGGCCGATCGACTTGGCCACGGCCAGCACGTGCGTCAGGTCGGCCGAGCCGTCCTCGTCCTGCGGCGTGCCCACGGCGATGAAAATGATGTCGCTTTTCTGTACGCCCTCGGACAGGTCCGTGGTGAACGACAAGCGCTTTTCCTTGACGTTGCGCTCGACCAGCGCATCCAGTTCCGGCTCGTAAATGGGAATCTCGCCGTTTTTCAGCTTGGCGATCTTATCCTCGTCGATGTCCACGCAAATAACGTCGTTGCCGGTTTCCGCGAAGCAGGTGCCCGCCACCAAGCCGACATAGCCCGTCCCAATTACACAGATGTTCATTATGTCTCTCCAGTTAGTATGCGTTTTTACGGCCGGCCCTGGAAAAGACCGTCAGCCATATAATGCGCAAATCGAACCAAAAACTCCAGTTCTCGATGTAATACAAATCACATTCGATGCGCCGATTCAAATCGGTGTTGCCGCGCCACCCCTTGACCTGTGCCCAGCCGGTCAGCCCTGCCTTCACTTTATGGCGCAACATGTACTTCGGAATCTCGTTCCGAAATTTCTCGATGAACACCGGCCGTTCCGGACGCGGTCCGACCACGCTCATCTCGCCGCGCAGCACGTTGATGAACTGCGGAATTTCATCGAGATTCGACTTGCGTAAAAATGCGCCGAATCGCGTCCGCCGCGGATCGCCCTCAACGGCCCAGACCGCGCCGCTTTGTTCTTCCGCGTCCACACGCATCGAACGATACTTATAGATATCAAACACGCGCCCGTCCAGCCCCATGCGCTCCTGTTTGTAAAACACCGGCCCGGGGCTGGTCAGCTTGGTCAACGCGGCCAGCAACAGAAAAACGGGACTGCCGAAAAACAGCACCGCCGCCGCAAAACAGAAATCGAAGATCCGCTTGGCCACCGCTCCCCACCCCGACAACGGCACCTGCTTGAGGCTGATGATCGGTAGGCCGTCCAGATCCTCGACGCTCGACTGCAACACCACGTAATCGAGTAGGTCGGGCACGACCTTTACGTCAACCATCTCGCTTTCCAGATTTTGCAGCACCACGCGTAAACGTTCGTGCGCGCTCATCGGCAAGGCGACGAACACCCGATCGATGCGTTGCGCCTCAACGACGGACTGCACCTGGTCGGCCGTGCCCAGCACCGGCAAATCCTCAATAACCTGCGAAACTTCATCCGCTTTGTCGGCCAACAACCCGACCACCTGCAAACCCAAGTCGGCGCGCTGTCGCAACCGGCGCACCAGCTTGAGGGCCAGTTCGCCCGTCCCCACCACCAGCACGCGCGAGATGCCCTCGCCGCGTTGAATCTGCTTGCGTATCGCGCGGAACAAAATCAGGCGCACCGCAACGATTCCCGCCGTGGAAAGCACCAGAAAAATCAGAAAGACGATTCGGCTGGGCTTGTAGGCGCTCACGAACATCGTCAACACCAGAAAGGTGACGAAGGCGAAAATGTGCCGTTGCAGACCGGTAAATAGCATTTCCTGCAGGCCGCCGGCGCGCGACAGGGGGATGAGCGGCCGCAGGCGCATCACGACCATCCAGATCAGCAACGCCAGCGCGCCCAGCCACGCGTAATCGGCGAACGGCGGCACGTGCGGAATAAGCAGGGGAATCAGATTGAAACGAATCGGATACGCGACCAGCCAGGCGATAAGCACCACCGCCAGATCGGCGACATAGCGCACGCTGTCGCGAAAACGTTCCCGATCGGTGATCATCTTTTTTCCACCACCTCGCGGTAGACTTCATACGTGGCGCATGCCATTTTCTCCAACGAGAAAAACTCGGCCCGCGCCTTCCCCAATCGCGAATAATGTGAGCGCAGTGTAGCATCGGACGCCAGTTTGTCCAATAACCCCGCCATTCCGGCCACGTCGCGGTGATCCACCAGCAAGGCGGCCTCGCCGGTCACTTCGGCGAGACTGGAATTGGCCGCCGCCAACACCGGCGTGCCGCAGGTCATCGCTTCGAGCACCGGCAGGCCGAATCCCTCGTAAACACTGGGCATCAGCAGCGCCTGCGCCCGCCGCATGACCGCCGGCAGTCTATGATGCGCTAAATAGCCCAAAAATCGCACGCGCTCGCCCAGTCCCAAGCGCTGATATTCGCGGCGCACCTCGTCGCTGCCCCAACCATCCGCCCCGACGATCAGCAGAGGCGTTTTCGTTTTCGCTTGAGCCAACGCCATCAACAAGCGCGCCAGATTCTTGCGCGGTTCGAGCGTGCCGACGAACAGAAAATACTCGGCCGGCAGCTCGACGTTCGGCGCGACGCTCGACTCCTCGCTGAAATAGGGCATCGGCGCATTGTGAATCAGCCGAATCTTTTCCGCCGGCACGCGCAGGTGTTCGATCAAATCGCGGCGTGTGTTTTCGCTGATGGCGATCACCGCGGCGGCGCGACGGATGCACGCCGGCAGCAGGCGTTGAATGAAATTATTGCGACGGGTGTGCAACTGCGGAAACAGGAAACTCGACAGATCGTGGACCGTCAGCACGGTCGGGCACGGACTGAGCAACGGCGCCAGGAAATTCGTGCCGTGGAACAACTCGGCCCGCTCCTGCTTGAGCAGGCGCGGACAACGTTGCTGCAACCAGACGTTGCCGATCGGATAGCCGCGCTCGTGGCGCAGAAAGTTCGCCGGCAGCGGATCGTCGATTTCGATAGCGCGGTTGGACAGCAGCAGGAAATCGTTATCCGTTTGCTGCTGCGCCAGCCCGGCCAGCAACGTGCGCGTGTAAATGCCCACGCCCGACGGTTCGCCGGACAAGGCGCGAGCGTCGATGGCGATTTTCATCGTGCCTCACGAAGATGGAATTTCCAGAAGGCCATGGCGCACCAAAACGACAAAACCGCGAATCCTCCCGCCAACGCGCCGTTTGGAGCAAAGCGCGCAGCTACGAAAAGCGCAATCGCGAAACCCGCGCCGTAGTGTAATGGATAAATCAGGTTGCGCAAGACAAGCGCCGGTTCGTTTCCGCGTAAATGCCGCCAGCAAAGCAACAACAACAATGCTTCGGTGGCCACGGTGGCTGTCGCCGCGCCCAGCATGCCGCACAACGGAATGAGTGCGGCGTTGAGCGCCACGTTCACCAGCGCACAAAGGCCGACAAACCGGGCGAAGGCATTTTGCTCGCGCCGGGCGACCAGCATATTGGTCAACAGGTAGTTGGGGAAAATAAGCCACATCGCCAACAGTAAAATGCGCAATGCCCAAGCGGCTTCCATAAACTGTGCTCTGAACAGCAACCGCAGCACGTCGGGCGCGAAAACCAAGCCGAAGGCTGTCCCGGCGGTGACCACGCTCACCAACAATCGCAGCGGCGCGGCCACGACGACCTGCTCGCCGCTTCCTTCCGCATGGCGCGCCAGACGCGGGAAATAGGCCGTCAGAAACGCCGCCGGCAACATCATCGCCGCTTCAATCAGCCGATAGGCCGCTCCGTACAATCCCGCCTGCTCGGGTCCGACGATCTTTTGCAGCATCACCAGATCGATGCGGAAATACACAACCGTAAAAATGTTCACCGCGGCCAACGGCAAAGCCAGTTTCGCCAAGGAAAAGGCTTGCGGTTGTATATCGCGGAACGGCGCCAGCGGGCGTGGATGCAGCCGGCGCGAGCACCACAACGCCGTCATTTGCCCGGCCAGATATGCCACTCCGACGCCGAGTAGTGAAAATCCCTCCACCAATGCCGCCAACGCCAGACCGACAAACACCAGACGCTGCAGCAATGACACAATCGCCTCATGACGCAGATTTTCTTGAGCCTTGAACAACGCCAGATCGAGTTGCGTCAACGATTCGATCGCCACGCCAAGCAGCACCAGCGCCGCAAACATCACCACGTCGGGCGGCAGATCGAACAAACCCAACAGCAGCAACGCGACCGCCAAGCCGAGCGGCAACGACCAGGGACGCAACGCGTGCGCCGCGATGTATCCGCGCAGTCCGCGATCGTTCGCGGTGGACGCCTCGCGCAACAAAGCAGTGGACACGCCGGCGTCCAGCACGACGAAAGCCAATTGCGAATACGCGAGGATGAACGCCAGATAACCGAAATTCTCCAAGGTCAGCCAACGGGCAGCCACCAGCATCAGCACGAACACCAGCAGCTTCGAGCCGGTGAGCGCGCCCAATTTCCAAGCGGTATTCAGCCAGATTTTACGCATGCCGCCATCCTTGCGATGCCAGCAACGCCAACGCCAGCACGATCGTCAGCATGTGCGTGTAGGAATCGAACATCATTGCATCATACAAGTTCGCCGCGCCGATCGCCGCCATTATTGCGGTCACCACGGCCAGCGGCGGATCGACACCCGCATGCACCCTCGCCCACCAAAATTGCAAAATGAAAATCGCCAATGCCGCCAGCGCCAGCAAGCCGATAATTCCCAGATTGGCCAACGCCGTCAGCACCAGATTGTGCGGTTGATACAACCCCTGCCCGAGGTATAGATCGAAATTGCTGACCGGCAACACCCCATGATATCGGTAACGGAAGCGATCCACCCCGACACCCACCAGCGGCGACGTCTTGAACAGCCGCCACGCGGCGCGCCACAGCAACAGGCGCGTATCGACCGACTCGTCGCTGCTGTGCTCCACATCGGTCATGATCAACGGACGACATTCTTCTTCGTTTGGCCGCCCTACCTGACCGCCGTTGGGCTGTCGCATGAACAACAACGATGCGGCGATGAGCACGATGATCAATCCGCCGCTCAGACCGACAAACAACTTGTGTGCATTTTTTCCGCGCCACAGATAGACCGTCAGTCCGATAAATAGTCCGCATGCCAACGCCAACCATGCGCCGCGGCTGAAGGTCAGCGCCAACGCGCACAGGTGCAGCGGCAAGGCGAATGCGGCGGTTTGTTTCCAATAGCGGTCCTCGTCCACCGAAAGCAACAACAGCGCAGCGCCGATCGCCATCACCAGAAAGTATGAAAACGTGTTGCAGTAGCCGAAAATCGACGAGGCGCGAATGACGTATCCGTTCGCGGTCAGAAAATTCCCGGTGGTGAACGACAGCGGCGCGGCCGGATCGTACACGGCGAATTTGTTGGGGATCCACATTTTCAACAGCGGATCGAGCGACTCGGGCCAGATGCTTTGCACCAGGCCGATCGCGGAAAAACAAATCGCCGCCGCCGTCATCGCCCGCAACGCGGTCAGCACCATCCGTCGTTGAGCGAACAGCCCTTTTACCGCCAGGTATAAGAATATTCCCGCAGTAAAGCGAAGAATGAATTTCACCGCCGCCCCGCGATCATCGCCGATAATGACGGTCGTGAGGATCATCGAGAGAGCAATCGCGATCAAGCCGACGGCGATACGATCGAGCGTAAAAAAGTTCTTGCCCAAATATGCCAAGGCGCCGACAAACAGCAGCGCCAGGCACAATTCGGTGGTGGTTAGCTTGACGCCGCCGACGGCGCCCAGCGGCAATTCCAGAAAGGCGAACGAGTAGGCCAATCCCAACAAGGCGGCGACGGCGGGTTGGAGTTGTGGCCGCACGCGCGTTATCCCTGCTGCGCGCGATACGTTGCGTAATACCCTTCCACGTGCTCCTTAATGCGCCGCCGGAACACTTCTCGATCGAAGGTCAGCGCGTGTGCGCGCGTTTTCTCTGGATCGAAACGGCTTTCGTTTTGTTCGAAGGTTGCGATCGCCTGTGACAATCCATCGACCGTCTGCTCATGGAAAAACACGCCGGTCGGATCTTCCTCGTGCAGTCCACGCACCGTTTCCAGCGCGCCGCCTTTGCCGAAAGCGATCACCGGCCGCCCGGACGCCTGCGCTTCCAACGGCGTGATGCCGAAATCCTCTTCGCCGGGGAATAGGAAGGCGCGGCACTTCTGATAGAGTTCGACGATCGTCGCATCGTCCTGCCAGCCGAGGAAATCGATGTATTCGCCACCGATGCGCCGCAGCAGTTCCTCGTCCTGTCCCGTGCCGACGACCTTGATCTTGCGCCTCATCCGCGCGCAGGCTTGTACGGCCAGATCGATGCGCTTGTAAGGCGCCAGCGCCGAAACGACCAGGTAAAAATCCTCCGGTTGGCCCATGGAAAACCGCGCCGTGTCGACCGGCGGATGAATCACGGTGGATTCACGGCGGTAGTGCTTGGCGATGCGCTTGGCCACATGGCCGCTGTTGGCGATGAAATCGTCGACGCGGTTGGCCGACGCCACGTCCCACAAGCGCAGGTAGTTGGCGAAAAACGAGATGATCAACCGCTTGAAGCGGCCGGTCCGTTGCGCGCCAAAATATTCCTCGAACAGCTCCCATACGTAGCGCATCGGCGTGTGAATGTAGCTGATGTGACAAGTCGCCGGCTGCGTAATCACGCCTTTGGCCACGCAATGGCTGGTAGAGAGCACCAGGTCGTATTCGCGCAGATCGAACTGCTCGATGGCCGTGGGCATCAGCGGCAGGTAATAGCGGTACCACTCGACCGCCTTGGGCAGCTTCTGAATGCCGCTGGTGATTATTTTACGGCTCTCAATAGCCGGCGTCAGCTTGCCTGGCACATACAGCAGCGTATACAAATCGGCTTCCGGCCAAAGTTCGCACATGACCTCCAGCACCTTTTCGCCGCCGCGCATGCCGGTCAACCAATCGTGGATCAACGCAATTTTCATCTGACACCTCCGCCCGATCCGGCGGTCATGATATTGTCGATGACATCCTTGATTTCTCTTTTAAAACGTTCCGGGGCGAACGCCGAGACGCGTGCGCGCAACTTCGCCGGATCGAAACGATCGGATATCGTCTCGAACAGGCGCACCGCATCGACCAGCGAAGCAACGTCCTGCCGCGCGAAAAACAAACCGCCGTATTCG
>CALBTQ010000504.1 GCA_937967875.1 uncultured Pseudomonadota bacterium | reverse complement strand
TGCGCGGGAATGACAGTCTTAAAATTCCGGGTACACGTAACAAGTACATGTCCCCTAATTTTCGTGCTTGATGACCAAACCGTGAAACGAATGACGGGGAAGCAAAGAAAGCAGTTGACTGAACAGCGACGTGTGCCATACCATTTTTTTGGCCTCCGTTTTGGTTTGCAGACCTTGGATGTATTTTACATCCGTTACGGAGGTCATTTATTTTTAAGAGCTATTTTGGACAAGAGTGAAATGGCAAATATCATAGTTGTACCTATGTCGTCAAATAAGAATTCTTTCCGATTGGAGGCCGGATCATGAAGACCGCGGCGGCGGCGGGGCTTAATCCGAGGGGGGTTGCTTTACAAGCTCGTCAATCCGGTTTAAACAGGCAATACATTGTGACGTGCGACTCGCGCCAGCTTCGATAAAGGAGTCAACCGGATGAATCGACGCGATTTCCTCAAAGCTTCCCTGGGCGCCGCGGGCCTGACGGCGCTACCGCTGCAACTGACCGGCTGCGCCGGAACGCAGATCGTTCGCGAAGGTACGCCGCCCATCGACCAACTGCTGGAAGAAGGCGCCAAGGTCATGTGGGTCGCGCCGCATCCCGACGACGAATCGATGGTCGGTCCGATCCTGGTCAAAACCGGCGTCAAGCTGGGCAATCCGCTGTTGATGCATGTGTTGACCCACGGCGACGGCGGCGAATGCTGTCTGCCCGAAGGGTGCAATCCCGATCTGGCGACGGTGCGCGGCGAGGAAATGAAGAAAGTCGCCGCGTTGTATCACGCCGAGTTGGTGCACGACTATTACTGGAACGCGCCGCTGCCGGTGGACAAATTTCCGCCGCGGCATGAGATCGCGCACAAGTGGGTCGCGGAAAGCGGCGATCCGACGATCAAGATCGCGCAACAGATTCGCCTCTTTCAGCCCGACATCGTGTTGACCTTCTCGCCGGTGCACGGCTTCACCGGGCATCCCGAGCACCAGATCACCTCGCGTTTCGCCACCGCCGCCGTGCGCCTGGCCGCCGACGCCGACGCGAAACTCGACAATCAGCCGCACCGCGTGGGACACACTTACTTTGGGATGAACTACTATTGGATCACGCGGCTGATCGGCTCGTACGATACGATGGGCGGTTATACCGAGCGGTTCGACATTCGCCAGAAATGCCGCAACGACATGACGCTGGCCGACCTGGCGGCGGAGTTCACCCGACCGCACCGCACACAGGACGCGGACATGAGCAGCGTGCGCAAGCTCTACAAAATGTTGCAGTATCTGTATCTGTACCAAACCGATCCCTGGAACGAAATCTGGGATCCCTTCGAACCGGAAAAAGTCGAATCCTAAACAAGTCGTTTTCGGGAACCGCTTGCCGAGTCCGCTACTATCCAGCTCCACATCATGCGGCGGGTGGTTCCCTTTTTTCAATCGCGCGGTGTGAAGATGTACGGCACTTGCACCGACGCGGCGGCCGGCAACGATTGCGTCGTGCGCGTTTGGCGCAAGGCCTGCGTGACGCAGGAGCCGACGCCGGCATCGAGCGTGTTTTCCACGATCGACGCACTGGAAACCGACCCGTCGGCGGCGAAAAACACCTGCACGCTGATTTTTCCGGAAAGCGAAGGATTGAGCTTGAGCGCCCGCTCGTAGCAGTGTTTCACCGCACCCAAGCGATCGTGCAGCGCCTGGCGCATTAGGCGATTGGCGCTCGCGTCGGTCGAGGTGAAAATCGGCCGCGCGCGCTGAATCTGCGCCGTCACCTGACGGGTGGCGCGTTTGGCGATGTCCACCGTGCCGCTTTCGCCGAAGTCGGTAAGATTCACCGCAATCGGCGCGCCGTTGCCGACATCGTCGGTCGAGCCGGGTTGATCGCCCCGCCGCGCGATCCGAACGCCGGCATTGATGACGGGCATTTTATCCGACAGGGCCGACAAACCGCTGATGTCGGCGCCGGTGTCGCTTTCCCTGACGATCAGGGCAAGCAACGCCGGATTTTTCTGCAAGACGTGCAACAGGAGATCGGAAGAGCACACGTCTGAACTCCAGTCACCGAATACGATC
>CALBTQ010000503.1 GCA_937967875.1 uncultured Pseudomonadota bacterium | reverse complement strand
ATGACATCACGCCTGATGATGACGACGACACCGAAGGCGACGATGATGACGATGATGATGGCTGCGGCTGCTAAAGCCTAAACCATTCGTTCAAAGTTAGTCATCCAAAACCCCGCGAGGGAAACCTCGCGGGGTTTTTTTCTTTGAAATAATATTATAGTATAGGTAGGCTGATCGGCAGGGACAAAGGATGGAAGCATCGTTTGACAATTCCCCTGTTGCTCTTCGATAGATACGAATTCATTCACGGTAGCCGGCCGAACCGAACGGCATAGCGTTATAAAAAGCGAGTATGGAAAAGAACAATCGGATGAGGGAAGCCAAGATGGAAAAAGCGTCAGTGATGATGAAGAGAAAAAGTTTGGTTTTCATGCTGGTTCTGGGTGTCGTGTTAATGGCCGTCAGTTTGACGTCGACCCGGAACAAAGAAGGAACTTTCGAGGATTCGGCAGCCGACTTTACCAGTCCGGAAGAAATTGCTCCCAATACCCAATATGAATTTGTGTTGGAGGTTTTCAACGCGGCATTTCCATCGACTGACAAGGAAGATTGGATCAACGAGGTCGTCCTGTACCTGCCGGAGGGCTATTGGGTAAATGAAAATGAAGTGTTTGGTCCGGCGTGTCTTCATCCGGGCGAATACTGCCGGGAAAACTGGCATGTGCAATACGACGCGGCAGGCAATAAAATTACCTGGTGGCCGGGAAGCCAGGAGCCCCCGGATGATTGGGGCGATATTCGCGAACAAGAAACTCAGACTTTTCGCTTTCCGGCAACCACCGATTATGTGCCGATCGGCGAGTTTTTCTGGCTGCTCAGAGGCGATATGGGAGGAGAAGTGTCGGGAAGTGCAAGCATTTCTGTTGAAGGAGCGGATGACGATTTTTCCCCCGATGACGATGCCGCCGACGATGACGACGATGTCAGCGGTGACGACGATGATGATAGCGACGACGATATCGCCCCCGACGATGACGCCGCCGAACCCGAGGACAGCCAGGAAAATGAAGATGATGGCGGCAGTTGCGGCAGCTGACCTTTGAATAATCATTCAACACAGGTTATCTTCATTTATCCTCATATTTCTGTAATTTTATGCATATTTAGTTTTTCTTGACATGCGAGAAAGTCGGCAATATTGTTCAAGTGCAACCGTGGTGAAAAGAAAATAAAGAAGAAATAGGAACAGATCTTCGGGTATCGGCTTTTCATCGAACTTACGTTCTAACGAACTAAAAATCAAAGACGAGGTGGAAGATGAAGGGGAGGATCTTTCTTTTCCTGGCGTTCGTCGCGGCATTGGCGTTCACCGCCTGCGGCCCCGGTGACGCTACGGACGACAACGACTACGGCCAAATCACCAATCCAATTTATTACGGCAGCCCACCGGATCGACCGGAACATGACGCTGTGGTCGGCCTGCACCAGCTCGCCAACGGCTATGTCTACGTGACGCCGTTCTGCAGCGGTACGCTGATCGACGACCACACTGTGGTGACCGCGGCGCACTGTCTGGATGCGGCGCGGGCGACGGCGCCGAAATTCAAAACCATCGCGCCGAGTGCGGTGGCCGTGTATGTCGGGAACGATCCGGCGGTCGATATCCTGGATCATCTGTATTTTGTCGAGGACGTGCAGATCTATCCGGGATACAACCGCAAAGCGATCCGCAACGACATCGGCCTGCTGCGACTGAGCGCGGCGATAACCGAACCGGTGACGCCGGTACCCGCGCTGCCGGCGGCGATTGAGATCGGAAGAGCGTCGTGTAGGGAAAGAGTGTAGATCTCGGGGGTC
>CALBTQ010000502.1 GCA_937967875.1 uncultured Pseudomonadota bacterium | reverse complement strand
CATACGAGATCGTATTCGGTGACTGGAGTTCAGACGTGTGCCTTCCGATCTAGTGTGAGGCAGGCCAATTCCAGTGGATCGATGTCGGTGTTGACTGTCATCCCGGCCATGTGTTTTGCAAAGATAGCGGCGCGGCCTTCTAACGATGGCGGACCGATGTGGATCATCCGGTCGAAGCGCCCAGGGCGGCGCAGGGCCGGATCGATTTCATCTGGGCGGTTGGTCGTGCCGATGACGAAGATACGACCGCGCTCCTCCAGGCCGTCGAGCAGCACGAGCAGTTGCGAGACGAGGGTTTTGTGGTGATGCCCTTCCGCCAGGCTTCTGGAAGATGCGACGGCGTCGATCTCATCGAAAAGGATCACCGAGGGTGCGAGCTTGCGGGCCCGGCCGAAGATTGAGCGGATTTTCTCTTCGGCCTCACCGACCCATTTTGACAGCACCTCCGGCCCGGAGACGATTTCGATGTGCGCGCTGGATTCTCCGGCCACGGCTTTGGCCAGCAGGGTTTTTCCATTACCAGGCGCTCCATACAGAAGTACACCCCTGCCGCCTTGTGTGCCGATGCGCTTGAAAAGCTCGGCGTGCTTGATCGGCATCTCCACGTAGTCGCGCACGGCCTCCACCGCGGCTTCCTGCCCGCGCACGTCGTCGTAACGGGTGGGAGGGATACGTCGCATCATGGGCGTCGCGGCGGTCCCGTTTCCGACGTGAAACGACAGTCCGCTTTTTACTTCGTTCTCCCGCATCAGCGTCCAGGGCAGATTGTACAGGCCGGTCGGCGCAATCCAGACTGATTCGCCGGTGGAGCGATGATAAAGCATGGTCCATTGCACGTCGTTTTGCGGATCGAGCTTGTCGGGCAGGTCTTTGATTTTCTTTTCTATCTCATCATGATCATGCAACGGGCACTGGCGGCACAGATCGTTTCGCTCGCTTTGCACCTGGGCTCGGAGCGAGTCTTTGTCGATGGAGACGGTGCTTCCGTCAAACGTCCCCACCGCCCACCAGGGCTGGAGGTTGTTGGCGTAGCGCAAAAACTCCGGCAGAGCCTCGATCCGTAGCATCCGGCAGCCGAGACGCGAGCCGGCGCCGTCGCACCCGGCCTTGCGATGACTGCGCCAGCATCGCCGCACCTCACGCAACCGATGAAGGTATGCGTCAAGCTCTCGCCCTTCCAGGGGATCGCCGCTGATGATGATTTCCGCGCTTTTCCACGTACGGACCAGGGCGATGAGGGAAACGATCCGCGACGAATGGCGCACGATGTCCCGATTCATAATCACATCGATGTGGCGAAGCCGACCACGATCATCGCTTTCCACTAGGATATGACCACACCCGGCCAGCTTCTTCACACGGCGCAGGGCTTCGCCAAAATTGAGCGAGGGGCTGCGGCCGAAGGATACGACGATGGAAAAACCTGAAATTTGTGGTTTTCCGTTTGAAGCCAGCGCCGCGACTTCCCGTTCCAGCTTCTCCGTAGCCGCCCGGCTTTGATGGCCGGTTCGCGCCGGAGCGCCGAATTGCGAAACCGCCTTCCACCCTTTCTTTATTTTGGAGGCGATCCAAAGATCGGTTTGTGCTCCGATCTTCTCGCGAGTCGAAGCAACGCGGATGTCGGTTTTCAAGGGCGTTTCGCGTCCGGGAGAAAAGTCCGTGAAGTAAGCGACCCAGGGCGGATAGGCGGAATCGACGGTATCCTTATTGGTCTTCCATATCACCAGCTTGCGCACCGCGAGACCGTGGTCCACCTTTTTCGTAAACACTTCCCGGCGAACCACTTCGGAAACGGGGAGCAACTGCTGGGGCGCATCGCCCTTTTCAATCTCGACCGGCGCCAGGTCCGTCACCTGGGAAAACCGCACATCCTGATCGTTGACGGATTTGTCGTCCCGCACGCGCACGAATACCGCGTTGATCATGCTGATCGAAGGCGCGGGACGCAGAGGCGTCCAGCCTTCAGATTCCGAGTATTCCATCATCATGCGTCGGATTGGTTCGTTGTTGGCGCGATGAGTGAGCAGGTCGTTGCACTTCACTTCCACGACCATGGTGGGTTTCACCCAACGGTGCAGGACGCCATGCTCCCCGGCCAGGCGGAATGACGATTCACATGCTGATTGGGAAAGTGAATCGAACAGCCCCCTGCGTTCCTTTTTAGAAAAACCGGTCCGAACTCGACCGATCAAGTGGAAACGATTTTCGTCTATGAGAGTGAGGAGAAGTTCGGATACTCGATGTTCCCCACCTTCGCAATATCCGACCACCGCAGCGTCAATGGCGATTTCCGGCTTGACCTTGAATATGCGCCCATCCGCCAAGCGGATTACGATCCCTTCCGCGCCGCCCTTCGTGACGACGCGGTCGTATGCCGCGATGATATCAGCACTGTCGATTGCCGTTTCGAACCGCGCTGGATGAATACGCTCGCATTTCGCAAAAAGCTCCCGCAGCCGTTCCACCCGTTTCGCAAAAGGCAGTTGTTGCGCATCATCGCTTCCATCCCGCAGCAGATCGAAGCTGGCAAAGCGCAACCGTTCGACTTCGGCTTTCGCCCAGCCACCCAATGCCGCGTGAAGATCATGGACGCGGGGGCGGCCCTGCTCGACTTTCGCGTAAAGCTCGCCCGCTGCCAGAATAGATTTGTCTCCCACCAGCTTTTTCGCTTCATCCAGCAGCGACACGCCGACGATCACTTTCCCCGAAGGGGAAAGAAGGGCTGCCTCGCCACTCTCGACACGCAGAAACCATGTTTCGCCGTCCACCTTTTCGGAAAGGATGTGCTCTCCGGTGGGGATGCTTTTTGTGATGTCGTCCGGCACGACGCTTCGGTAGTTACCGGCCACGGTGCGTTTGTAGGTTGATAATCGCCTCAACAGTCTGATATCCGTCAGCGATCCCGCCGGTGCCATCCAGCCGTTGTTTCCAAGCCGCGTCATTCTGGATTCATCGACGATCATAAGGCTGGCCTTTTAAGTTCCAGATTTGAAAGGTGGAGAACGAGAATATATTTTTCACCGTTTGTGCGACCCTCCAAAAAAGCGCGATACGGCGTGCCGTTTCGTTCGAGAATCAATTGATCGCGCCCCTTGGCTCCCGCGCCTATTGATACGAGAACCTTCTTTTTCTCCAGCGTAGCCGCCATGCGGTGCAGAAAATCGAATGTCAGGCCGTCAGAGTGCAGTACCTGAAACTTCCGCGTGATCGCGAACCGGCGAACGATTTCCTCGCGTTGGTAAAATCGCCCCGTCCATCTCAGGGGCATGCCCTCGCCGATGTTCGCCTCCTTGTCGACCGGCACCCGCCGCTCTTTTTCCATGCCGTCCGGTTCGTAAACGACTTCCATCATCGTGGCCGCATACAGCGGAATGCCCTCCGGATCGAC